>NZ_RAWF01000648.1:0-448 GCF_003612075.1 Corallococcus sp. CA041A | reverse complement strand
CCGCTGCTGTTCGCGGTGGGCGTGTTCATCGGGCTGGGCCAGATCTCCGGGCCGTATGCGGTGGCGGCAGCCGCACTGGGCGCATTCGCCGGTGATGGCATCAGTTACTGGATCGGGCGCCGCTGGGGTGACCGCCTGCGTGGCGTGTGGCCCTTCAGCCGTTACCCGCAGCTGCTCGACCGCGGCGAAAACCTGTTCCGCCGCAATGCTTTCAAGAGCATCCTGGTAGCACGCTACGTGGGCGCGATCCGGCCGTTCGTGCCGGCCATCGCCGGCATGATGAAAATGCCGGCCAGCCGCTACATGCAGGCCAGTGGCATCGCCAGCATTTCGTGGGCGGTGCTGTTCCTGGCACCGGGCTGGGTGCTCGGCGAGGCCTACGACGCGGTGGCCGCCGTCGCAGGGCGCCTGGTGGTGGTGGTCGGCCTGCTGGCAGTGATCCTCGGCC
>NZ_RAWF01000647.1:0-449 GCF_003612075.1 Corallococcus sp. CA041A | reverse complement strand
CGGCCACTACAAGGTACTGGACGATGTTCCGGACAACCTGCGCGGCAAGGCCGTCCAGGTGTGGCTGGAACAGGACCAGATCAAGATCGCTGCGCTGGACTGACGCAGCACCAAACTCATGCAGAACCAGGAGAAGTCCTTTGGCTGAAATCATCGTAGTCACCTCCGGCAAGGGCGGCGTCGGCAAGACCACTTCCAGCGCGAGCCTGGCCTGCGGCCTGGCGCGGCGCGGCAAGAAGGTGGCGGTGATCGACTTCGACGTCGGCCTGCGCAACCTCGACCTGATCATGGGCTGCGAACGCCGCGTGGTGTACGACTTCGTCAACGTCGTGCACGGCGAAGCCACCCTCAAGCAGGCCCTGATCAAGGACAAGCGCTTCGACAACCTGTACGTGCTGGCGGCCTCGCAGACCCGCGACAAGGACGCACTGACCCAGGAAGGCGTGGGC
>NZ_RAWF01000646.1:0-450 GCF_003612075.1 Corallococcus sp. CA041A | reverse complement strand
GTACATAAGCGGGATATCCCCCCATACTCCACGCAGTAAGTATACGATCTTGTTGGTATATGTTAGTTCACCCGAATGTTCCAAGTCCAAAACGGCAGTCTAGTTGGTCTAGGGAGCTACCGGGAGCTAACCGATTAGAGAGAGGGGAAGACGCTCTGAGACACATATGTCTATACACGGTGTATCTAGACGACTAGAACATAAAGCGGATATACCAAGCACAAGCACGTAGAAACCAATGTTAGCTGCGAAGGCCATGCGCCGTGCTATACAACCAATTATCTCGTGCGAACCCTCTCCAGCCGCACTTTCAAGCCAGTGGGGCGCAAGGTGAAGCTCGGGTTTTCCACAGTGAACGGTCCCTCGACAGTGACGAACCGGAAGTTGCGGACCATCTCGACTAGTATGGTCTTGATCTCGAATAAGGCAAACTGGCGGCCGATGCAGATG
>NZ_RAWF01000645.1:0-450 GCF_003612075.1 Corallococcus sp. CA041A | reverse complement strand
GTCCTTTCTGTGCCGATGCGTTTTACCGATTGAGTGAATTCTTCTCAACAGTTGATGTAGATCAGATTATGTATGTGTTCCGCAACTTTCCGTTGAAGCAAATACATCCGCACGCTGAAGATTCTGCTGAAGCCGCTGAAATAGCCGCTGATTTTGACAAGTTTTGGGATATGCATAGCACCCTTTTTCAAAATCAAAGACAATTGGACGACGAAGATTTGCTGGATTATGCTGGAGAACTAGATATTCCACCGGAGAAGTTTGCGCGAGAATTGTATTCTCACTCGAAAGCGAACTTTATCCGTGAGCAGTTCTTAAGTGGGGCTCGAAGCGGCGTAAATGGGACTCCATCATTTTTCGTAAATGAAGAAAGATTCCCCGGTGATGTGCGTGACTTAGTTTCCACACTTTCAGATGAAATAGGCCGAGGTCATTAGAGAAGCCTATAAT
>NZ_RAWF01000644.1:0-450 GCF_003612075.1 Corallococcus sp. CA041A | reverse complement strand
CGCTTTATCGATGACGCCTACATTGCCACCGGCAAGCTGCCCGGCGCGCTGGTCCAGGCGTGGCGGCGGGGCGAGCTGGCCTTGAACTCCGTGCTGGGCCTGGCCGACCGAGAACGTCAGGTGCCGCTGGCCGAAGATTCGATCTTCCGCATCTACTCCATGACGAAGCCGATCACGTCGGTGGCGTTCATGATGCTGGTAGAGGAATGCAAGGTCGCGCTGGACGATCCGGTCAGCAAATTCATCCCCGCGTGGGCAAACCTGGGCGTGCACGCTGGCGGTTTCATGGAGGGCTTCCAGTCCCATCCGGTCAAGCGCCCCATGCGCATGGTCGACCTGCTGCGCCACACCTCCGGCCTGACCTACGGTTTTCACCAGAACACGAATGTCGACGCCGCGTACCGCCGGCTGAAGCTGGGCGACATCGCGACCGATGGCACGCTCGACGAG
>NZ_RAWF01000643.1:0-450 GCF_003612075.1 Corallococcus sp. CA041A | reverse complement strand
GAATAAAAGGGGCTAGTGATGAGACTATCTCACAATATAAGTTACTGTAGGTTGATAAATTCAGACTATTGCGGCTTATTCAATCTAAAGGAGAGTGTATATGACAGAGATCAACATCTTCACTGAGTCAATCTGTACTTGGACTCCCGACAGGCCACAGTGACATGATAAATACCCATTCCAACTCCATCTTGTGAGGCACTTAAAGGGTACTCTTATTCAGTATCGTCTTGGTCCTCTGCGTAGTCATCTACTTCTGTTGAAGGTTAGGCTGAACTCATATAAGGCCAGAAAGAGTGCTTACTAGTGAAGACCAAAGCCACTTCTTCGACTCCCACTGGCATGGGAATAGAATCTGCTGAAACTTGTTCTCTAGATCCTAGTGCTTCTGAGTGTTATCAAAAAGTCACTGACAGTTCCTAGGCTGAGTCTTACCCTGGGGTACTGGAC
>NZ_RAWF01000642.1:0-450 GCF_003612075.1 Corallococcus sp. CA041A | reverse complement strand
CCTTGAGCAGGTAATCCATCTCGCCGGTCATGGCGTAGCACGTGACCACCTCCGGCCACGTCGCCACGGCGGCGCGAAAAATATCGGACGGGCCTTTCCCCTTGGGCGCACCGCCCTGCTTCTCCAGCCGCACGTTGATGTACGCCGACAGCCCCAGCCCGATCTTGGACGGGTCGAGCAGCGCGGCGTACTGGCGGATCACCCCGGATTCCTCCAGGCGGCGGATGCGTCGCAAACACGGGCTGGGCGACAGGTTCACCCGCTCGGCGACTTCCAGATTGGTGAGGCGGCCGTTGTTCTGCAGGACTTCCAGGATCTTGCGGTCGATCTTGTCGAGTTCCACTTTATTCATTTTGTTGCTCCGCACCAATTAATTCGGCAATTTTCTTGCGCAAATTTAGCAAGGTGGGCACAACTTCGCAATTTTTGCTTGGATGCACACTCCTACAC
>NZ_RAWF01000641.1:0-451 GCF_003612075.1 Corallococcus sp. CA041A | reverse complement strand
GGTTAGTACGGAGTAGTTAGGAGGTAGGCGTTCAAGCCCAAGTGCTTGCCACAGCTGATACAATACTACTCTGGTAGGAATGAATTAATGCCATTTATAGCCGTTCATCATGGCCATGATGCCACCACGGGCGCCTGTTACTCAGCCCACTCAATTCTGCTTGCCTCCCCTATTCCACACATGTCATCTAGAACCTTCAGGATAGGCAGATAGGGCAAGTAAGCATCTTGCACCTACCTAACTACCTAGGTAGGTAGGTATCGTTGCTTGCTTTAGAAAGGCGTAACGTAGGTAGTAGTACTACCTAATATTGAGTATTCCGTTTACATTATTTAAGAGCTGTCTTCGCATACGATTCCAGGTTGTATTGAGAGCATACATGTGGTTCTTTCCCTTTCTCATCTTCACCTTTCTCGGGTCTATTGACACCCCCACATGCGCCCTTCTTAAG
>NZ_RAWF01000640.1:0-452 GCF_003612075.1 Corallococcus sp. CA041A | reverse complement strand
GCTAGTCGCAGACCACGTAACTAAGAGTTTAGGCTGCCCATCGTTCGTCAAGCCCTTTTCGGAGCTCGACACCGTGGAAGGGCAACTCCTCATATTTATCGACTCGCCGAGTAAAAGTCTTCTCAGCGATGTTTCAATCGATATATTTGACAGTTTGAAGAAGAATCTACTGGGGGCGAGAGGAGTCCTGTGGGTTGTTCCAGAGAACCATTCCCCCGAGGCCGAACTGATGAGGGGCATGCTGCGAACAAAACGCCTTGAAAACACATCCAGGTACTACTTCTATTTGGAAAACACGTCTTGCGATAAGCAAGGAGCTTTGGCCATCACCAAGCTCGCCAGGCGCTTGCGAGACCCGGAGCTGGCAGCAGGCAGCATAGACCAGGATTTCGTCTGGCACGAAGGCAGAATACAATTGCCGCGGTTCCGACCACTCGCAACAGCCAAGGACG
>NZ_RAWF01000063.1:0-38992 GCF_003612075.1 Corallococcus sp. CA041A | reverse complement strand
GGCCCACAACATCCGCCGGCTGCTGACACGCAGCCGGCTTTTTTGCGTCTACTTCGTGCTGGAGGCCCCTGCCTCCCTTGAGGCTCAGTAGCCAGTCAGCCTTCACCCCTATTCCGCGCAGACCTCCAGTCGGACAGGTTTTGTCCGGTCCGGTCCCGGAGGGGCTCGGCGTGGAGATTCGGGAGCTTGGGGTACCCGGCATCGCGGCGTTCCGGTGATGCTCTTGGATTATTGGAATGTGAGGGCTTGAACGGGATGGATTCACAGGCGCGAGGAGCACTGGGACAGGCCGCACGCGAGCACGAGCGCTTCCTCTGGGGGCTCTGCTACCGGATGACCGGCGTGGCGGCGGACGCGGACGACCTGGTGCAGGACGTCTATGCGCGCGCGCTCGCGACGCCTCCGGAGCGCCTGGACACCCTGCGTCCCTGGTTGACCCGCGTCGCGGTGAACCTGGCGCGAGACCACCTGCGCCGCCGCCGTCGCGAGGGTTACGTCGGTCCCTGGCTGCCTTCGCCCTTGGAGACAGGCGATGAGGAGGTCCCTCCCTCGGTGGAGGCGAGGCTCCCGGGCGGCGGCTCGACGGAGGGACGCTATGAGTTGCTGGAGAGCGTCTCCTTCGCCTTCCTCCTGGCGTTGGAAGTCCTGTCGCCCAAGCAGCGGGCGGTGCTGCTGCTGCGCGACGTCTTTGATTACTCGGTGCTGGAAGTGGCCGAGGCGCTGCGCATGAGCGAAGCGAACGTGAAGGTGGTGCACCACCGCGCGCGGGCGGCCATGGCCGAGTATGACCAGTCACGTTGTGTGCCCACGCGCGACGTGCAGGCTCGCACGCGGGCTTCGCTGGAGGCCTTCCTGGGCGCCTTGGTCACGGGAGACGTGGCCGCCGCGGAGGCGCTGCTGGCTTCGGATGTGCGCGCACTGTCGGATGGTGGCGGAAAGGTGCGCGCGGCCCTGGTGCCCATCGTGAGCCCCCAGCGCGTCGTCCTCTTCATGCGCCGGTTGATGGAGATGCGGGGGCCTCCCGTGGCGTGGGAGGCGCGGATGCTCAATGGCCTGCCCGCCGTGGTGGCGGTTTTCCATCCGGGGGCGGATCCGATGCTGGCCCTGCGCATGGTGCTTCGCGTGGACCTGGACTCCAGCGGACGCATCCATGCGCTGCATTCCGTGTTGGTGGACCGGAAGCTCACGGGCGTGCGTATGCCTGTGTCGGATTGACACGGACTTCCTGGAAAAATGGTTCTGATAAATCCTTAGGAAAGCGCATCCGTTTGAGCGGCCTCCCCCGAGAGAGGCGAGCTGTGCTCGCCACATCCATCTGAGAGGAACTCGAATGTCGATGCGCAAGATGTGGGCCCCAGGGATTCTGATATTGGGGGGTCTGACGTTGCTCGCCGGTTGCGGCCGTGAGCCCCGCCCCGTGGAGGTCATCCAATCCCGAGGGACTGAAAGCGTTGCGCTGTTGATTGAGCGGGAGGACGGCGCGGGCCCCTACGTCGAAAGCACGGCGGAGCGCTTCCGGGTCGTCGCCTCGGGCGAAGTCATCAAGTCCGTGCGCTGGAACGCCAACGCGGGGGTCGTCGAGCCCTCCGATGAGCGGGTCACCTGGACGCTGCCCACGCCGGGGACCGCGTCCCTGTCCGTCACCGTCGAGACGGAGTCCGGCAAGACCGCCGAGGGCGCGTTCCAGTTCAATGTGGTGGCCGCGCCGCTCGCCTCCAGCTCTGCCATCGACACGGGGCCGGATGTCACGGGCAGCAGCTGCGACATCGTGTTCGACAGCACGGGCAAGGGCCACGTCATCTACACGAACGACACCCACAACAGCCTGTGGTACGCGAGCTGGGACGGCACGTCCTGGGCGACGGAGCTGATTGACGGTCCCGGCTTCAACAACGGGGGCGTCTTCGTCGTGAAGAGCCAGCTGGCCGTCGACCCGGTCACTGGCACGCCGCACGTCGCCTATTCCAAGGGAAGCGGCAACATCAATACCTCGCCGATGCGGGTGGGCTATGCCACGCGCGTCAATGGCGTCTGGGTTCGCGAGGATGTCGACGCCTCGGTCGTGACCCGCATCAGCATCGCGCTCAACCCGGCGCAGGCGCAGCGGCCGGTCATCGTCTTCAGCAGCGGCAACGGGGGGAGCGTCAAGCTCGCAACCCGGACCGCGGCGAACACGTGGTCCAGCGTGCCGCTCTCCGTCGGCGCCCATGCGCTCACGAGTGACGCCCTCTTCGACGCGACCGGAGCGCTGCACTTCATCACGCACCAGCCCTTGAGTGGCTACGTCAGTCAGTCGCTGCAGGTCCTGCGGGGCTCGGCCGTGGAGTCCTTCCCGTTGAAGACCAGCTCCTTGGGGCCCTGGCTCGCGACGGCCTGGGGACCGGACTCGCACCTCCTGGCGCTCTCCAACAGCATCGCCGAAGGCGAATGGAACGCCATCGAGGACATCACGGTCGGGACGCCTGCCTCGGCCAGCACCCGGAGGGTCTCGACGGTGGATTACAAATACTCCTCGGCGGACCTGACCTACGGCGGAGGCAAGCCGGTCATCGCCCTGCGCAATGGGACATCGCTGGCGCTCGGAACGACGGACGCGCAGGGCTTCTGGACGTACACACAGCTGGGGACGGTGCAGGACGGCTCCCGTCCGAGCGTGGCGATCCGTCCCACGGATGGTGTGCCGCATGTCTGCTACCAGCGGGACGGCAAGGTGACCTTCCAGTAGGCCGGTCCACGTCTGGATTGCCCCAAAGGGTGAAGCCCCTGTCCAAGCGCTCCCTCCGTCACCAGTTCCCTGGTGACGGGCGGGGCGAGCGAACGGGGGGCAGGTATGGCGGGACGCGGGGACGACTCACCAGCGGGAGGAGAGCCATCCCTGTTCGCCCGGCTGGCGGTGGGCGTGTTCCGGCACCGGGGCCGGGTGCTGGTGGGCACGCTGGTGCTCCTCGCCGCGGCGGTGTGGGCGCTGCTCCGCGGAGGGCACCTCACCACCGGCACCATCGAGGGCATTGAATCCGCGAAGGCCGAAGCACTCGCGCGCGGTGCCGCCGCGGGGTCGAATGATCAGACCCTGGCGGTCATCTTCCATCACGACGAATGGACCACGGACGAGCCGCGCTTCGCCCAGGCGGTGACGTCCGTGCTGTCGCGCGTGGAGCGGCTGCCCGAGGTCGCGTCGGTGGTGTCGCCCATCGGTGCACCCGAGGCCTTCCGCGCCCGCTTCGTGGCGAGGACGGGCCACGACCTGCTGGCGCTGGTGCGGCTCAAGGGCGGCGAGCGCGAGGCCACCGCCGCGTTCCCCGCCGTGCGCGCGGCATTGGAGGACCCGAACCTCCGGACGACGCTCACCGGCAAGGTGGCCTTCCTGGCCGCGCTCAATGAATTGCTGGAACACGACCTGCTGCGCGCGGAGTTGCTGTCATTCCCGCTGGCGCTGGTGGTCCTGCTCTGGGTGTTCCGGACGGTGGTGGCGGCGATGCTGCCGTTGGTGGTGGGCGGCCTGGCGGTGCTCTGCGGCGTGGCGGGCGTGATGCTGCTGTCGCACGCCACGAACATGGCCCAGTACACGCTCAACGTGGTGTCGCTCATCGGGCTGGGCGTGGCCATTGACTACTCGCTCTTCATCGTGAGCCGCTTCCGCTCCGAGCTCGCGCTGGGCCTCAGCACGGAGCACGCACTGACGCGCACGCTGGACACCGCGGGGCGGGCGGTCGCGTTCTCGGGGCTGGCCGTCACGGTGGGGCTGGGAGGCCTGCTCTTCTTCCGAGGCTCGTACCTGAGCGCCATGGGACTGGGCGGTGCCCTGGTGGTGGCCTTCGCGGTCCTCTTCGCGCTCACCGTGCTGCCCGCGCTCCTCGCCTGGCTGGGGCCCCGGGTGGACCGGGGGCGGTTGCCCTTCGCGCGGAAGGAGGGCCGCGGCGGCGCCTGGCACGCGCTGGCCACCTGGGTGATGCGGCATCCCTGGTGGGTGCTGTTGCCCACGCTGACGCTGCTGCTGGCCATGGGGCTGCCGTTCCGGCGGCTGCAACTGGCGGCCACGGACATCACCGCGCTGCCCGAGGACACGGAAGCACGCCAGGGCGCGGAGACCCTGGCCCGCCTGTTCCCCCGCGAGGCCGCCACCCGCGTCCTGGTGGCGGTGGAGTTCCCAGGTGGCAATCCCCTCACACCGGAGCGCGCGGGCGCTCTCTATGACGCCAGCCGCCGGGTGGCTTCCATGCCCGGCGTGGTCGGCGTGGAGAGCGCGGTGGACCTGGGCCCCGGCATGGACCGGGCAACCGTCCTGCGCATGGCCGCCGCGCCACCCCAAATGCTCCCACCGGAGCTCCAGGCCGCGCGGGCCGCGTACGCCACCGGCAACGTGGCGGTGATGCAGGTGCTGACGTCCTCGGCGCCCAGCAGCCTGGAGGCGCGCAACCTGGTCCGCGCGCTGCGCGAGGACCGCACGGTGGGCGACGGCCGGTGGCTGGTGGGCGGACAGACGGCGACGGACGTGGACGCGGCGGCCTTCGTGAAGCACCACACGCCCGCGGCGGTGGGGTTCGTGATGGGGATGACGTGCATCGTCCTCTTCGTGCTCCTTCGCTCCGTGGTGCTGCCCTTGAAGGCGCTCCTGATGAACCTGCTGTCGCTGGCCGGTTCGTTCGGCGCCCTGGTGTGGATCTTCCAGGAAGGGCACCTGCACCGGCTGCTGCGCTTCGAACCCGGGCCCATCGAACCGTCGCTGCCCATCCTCTTGTTCTGCGCGCTGTTCGGCCTGTCCATGGACTACGAGGTGCTGCTGCTCAGCCGCATCCGCGAGGAGTATCTGCGCACGGGCGACAACACCCACGCGGTGGCCGAAGGCCTGGAGCGGACCGGCGGCCTCATCACCAGCGCGGCGGCCATCATGGTGGCCGTGTTCGCGGCCTTCACGCTGGCGTCGGTGGTGGTGGTGAAGGCCATGGGGTTGGGCATGGCCATCGCGGTCGCGCTGGATGCGACGCTGGTCCGGGTGCTCATCGTCCCCGCGATGATGCGCCTGATGGGGGACTTCAACTGGTGGGGGCCCGGCCACTGGAGGCGCTCACCTCCACGAGCGCAAGGGACGGAGGTGCGGCCATGAACGCGCGGAACCTCGCATGGACGGCGGCGGCGCTGGGCGTGCTCGTGCAAGGACACCGGGAGTTGATGGCCGGTCTGCGGCGGCGCGCGGCTCCGCCCGTGAAGCGCTTCGAACCGCCCGCGGTGACGGTCATCCGGCCCATCCGGGGCCTGGACGTGGACGCGCGCGAGAACGTGCGCGCGCTGCTGGACCTGGACTATCCCGGTGAGTGGGAGGTGCTCTTCGTCTTCGACAGCGAGGACGACCCGGCGTTCCTCCCCACCCGCGAGGAGGTGGCCGCCCGCCCGACGCGCGCGAAGCGGGTGGAGCTGATTGTCGCGGGCGAGCCACCGGCGGGGATGACGGGCAAGCTCAACGCGATGCAGGTGGGCGTGGCCCGCTCCCGGTGCGAGCTGCTGGCCTTCAG
The DNA here is from genome assembly GCF_003612075.1 of Corallococcus sp. CA041A. Lineage (NCBI taxonomy): Bacteria > Pseudomonadati > Myxococcota > Myxococcia > Myxococcales > Myxococcaceae > Corallococcus > Corallococcus sp. CA041A. The sequence goes on along the minus strand of NZ_RAWF01000063.1, from coordinate 33,482 downwards.
CGATTCGGACACGCGGCCCTCGCCCGGGGTGCTCACGGCGTTGGTGGGCGCGCTGCTGGAGGATGGCGGAACGGGCGCCACGTTCGCGCCCATCTACGCGGCGGCGGACGCGCCCCTGGCGGGCGACGTGGGCTACGGGCTTCTGGTGAACGCGTGGTACGGCGCGTCGGTCGCGTGCACCGCGGCGCCGGATGGCGCGCTGCCGTTCATCATGGGGCAGTTGATGGTGTTCCGGCGCCAGGCGCTGGAGGCCATCGGGGGCGTGGGCTGCGCCGCCGGGCAGTTCGTGGATGACATGTACCTGGGGCGCCGGCTGCACGAGGCCGGGTGGAAGAACCGCGTCGTCCACGCCCCCCTGCGCGTCGTCACGGGACACCTGGGGCTGGGCGCCTTCCTGCGCATCTTCCGGCGGTGGCTCCTCTTTTCGGAGTCGGGCATCCCCGGGACCTTCGCGAGGCCCCTCTGGGTGCGCGGCGCGGTGAGCTGGCTGTCGTGGGGCGCGCTGGCGACGGCGGTGGCGCGAAGGGCCTGGGGCCCGGCGCTCCTGTCGGCGGTGCCCATCGGCTTCTCCGTGTGGAGCCAGCTGCGGCTCCAGCGGGCCTGTCACGGACCGGAGGTCGCCCCCCGGCACTACTGGGTGCCGGCGCTCCTCCCGCTCCTGGGGGCCGGCGTGGCGCTGTCCGCGCGGCTGTCTCGCGAGGTGGACTGGCGCGGCCGGGGCTACCGGTTGGATGCGAAGGCGCGCCTGGGTGAAGCCCAGCCCGCCCGGGCCAGCGTGTAGACGGGACGGCGGACGCGACGATGCAGCCAGCTCCCCATCTGTTCCACCGCGCTCGCCATGGTGCCACGCAAGGGTGGCCCGGCCGAGCGCAACAGCGGCGCGGCGGACCGCAGGCTGCCTCCCTCTCCGTTCGGCGAGAGCATCGCGGCGAAGGCATGGGCGACGACGCGCAGGTACTCGCGGACCATCACCCGCATGCGGGGCTCCTCGGAAGACAGCAGGGCCATGGAGGCGCGCGCGCCGCCGGGGCTGTGCTCCCAGTAGTGCAACAGGCCCATGCGCAGCGCGTGCATGCCCTCGTCCTGCCTGGCGAAGGCGCTGTAGAGCGCGGAGGCGAGTGCGACGCGGGTGCGCTGCGCGGGCCGCCGCGCGTGCGCGTAGTGCTCCAGCGCGCGGGCGACGTGGTCCGGGTAGCGGTCCAGAGACTCCTGGAGGGCGCGGGCATCGTGGAAGCACGACGCCATGCCGCTGGCCGTGAGCGGGTGGCAGCACGCGGCGGCGTCGCCCACGAGCACGGCACTCCCCATCCAGACGGTCTCCGCCAGCCAGTCGTCGTTGGAGGCCATGCGCACCGCGGGCCGCTGCTCCAGCGCCTGCAAGACGGCCTCCCTCAGCCGCGAGGGCAGGGCGAGCAGCAACTCCGGTTGTTCCTTCAGCGTCTGGGCCGTGCTGCCCAGGGGCAGGTCCACCATCACGCGCGCCACGCCGGGCTGGATGGTGTAGGCCAGCGCGTGCACGGCGCCGCCCACGAACTGGTGCCCGTATTCAGGGTGGGTGAGGCAGTCGCTGTCCACGGTCACGCCCAGCATGGTGGACAGGCGCTGGTGGTGCTCGGCGATGCCCAGCATCCGCCGCACGGGCGACGCGCGTCCGTCCGCGGCCACCAGCAGCCGGGCGTGCACGGTGTGCTCGGCGCCCGCGTGCGAATAGCGCAGGCGCACGCCGCGCTCGCAGTTGTGCTCCACGGCCGTCACGCGGGCCCGGATGCGCACGGTGACGCCGCGCCGCCGCGACACGGACTCCAGCAAGGGCAGGGTGAGGGCGGCGTGTTCGAGCGACAGTCCCGTCACGCCGCGACCGTAGGGCAGGACGAGCGTGCGGGCGGGGGCATGGAAGCGCACCGCGAAGCCCTGCACGGGCTGGGCCTTCCAGCCATTCACGACGTCCCCGAAGCCCAGCGCGCGCAAGTCTCTCACCCCGGGCGGGTGGAGCAGTTCGCCCGCGAGCTGCTTGTGCCGGTCCACGCCCGCGTCCAGCAGCAGGACGGACCACCCCAGGTCGGAAAGCGCCGCCGCCACCGCGCAGCCCGCGGGCCCGCCCCCGGCTATCACCACCTCGGTGTCCCCCACGTCGCCCCCGCTCGGTTCGCAGACACCATGTCTGGCATTGACGACTTATCCATTGAAGCGCGGCGCCGCACGCGGAGGAGGCAGGCATGAAAGTGCAGGTTGCATCATTCTGTCGCACACAATTGCCCCGGGTTTCCCGGACCTTCGCGCTCAACATCCCGTTGTTGCCGGAGCCCCTGGACCTGGCGGTGACGGTGGCCTACCTGCTGTGCCGCATCGCGGACACGCTGGAGGACGAGTCCCCCGGGGCACTTCACGGTGCATTGCTCGACGAACTGGGGGCCCTGGTGTCGCTGGAGCCGGGCTGGGAGGCCCGTGCCCGCTCCTTCGCGCGAAGGGCGCGGCGGGCCCTGCGGGATGAGGTGCCACCAGCGGAGGCCGAGCTGGTTTCAGAGACTTCGACCGTGCTCGAAACCCTGGCCTCGCTTCCTTCCTGGGTCCACCCGCCCATCGCGCGATGCGTGCGCACGATGACCGGCGGCATGAATCAGATGCAGCGGATGCATGGGGGGAGCGGGCAGGTCATGGGGCTGCCCGACCTCCAGGCGACGTTCATGTATTGCTATTACGTGGCGGGTGTCGTCGGCGAGATGCTGACCGGCCTCTTCGTCGCCAGCTCACCCCGGGTTGCCTGGCGTGAGCAGCGGCTCATGACGCGGGCGCCTGCCTTTGGCCGGGCCCTGCAGCTCACCAACATCCTCAAGGACGTGCGCGAGGACCTGGACCGCGGAAGTTGCTGGCTGCCCAGGGACCGCATGGCCGCGCATGGCCTCACGCCCTCCACGCTGGCCCTACCTTCGCTCCGTGCGAACGCCGTGGCGCTGATGGATGAGCTGGTGGCGGTGGCGCGCAGGGAGCTGGACGTCGCGCTGGAGTACTCGCTGGCGCTGCCCGTGGAGGAGCCCGGTCTGCGGCTGTTCTGTCTCTACCCGCTCTTCTTCGCGGCCGCGACGCTCGACGCGGTGGAGGGCAACCCGGCGGTGTTCGAACCCGAGCCCGTGAAGATTCCCCGGGAGACGGTGGCGACGCTGATGCGGCTCACGCAGGAGCGGGTGGACTCGGATGAAGCGCTGCGGGCGCTCTACGCCAGCTGCTCGCGGGCGTCCCGGAGCGGCGTGGAGGCCTGGAGTTGATGCGGCGGGCGCGCGACATGCTGGCCGGGACGCAGGCGGCGGACGGCTCCTGGATGGGGGACTACAGCGGTCCGCTGTTCCTGGGCCCGGTGTACGTGGCCGGGCTGTACGTGATGGGGCGCACGCCGGAGGCGTCCGTCCGCGACGGGATGGTCGCCCACATGCGTGCGCACCAGAACCCGGATGGAGGCTGGGGGCTGGACGTGGAGTCGCCCAGCCTCGTCTTCACGTCGGTGCTCAACTACGTCGCGCAGCGGCTGCTGGGCGTTGGCGCGGACGACCCGGGGCTCGTCCGCGCGAGGGCGTGGTTCCTTCCCCAGGGAGGCCCGCTGGGCAGCGCGTCCTGGGGGAAGTTCGTCCTCGCCCTGCTGGGGCTCTACGAATACGAGGGCCTCGCGCCCGTGCCTCCGGAGCTCTGGCTGTTGCCGCGAGGGCTGCCATTCCATCCCTCCCGGCTCTGGTGCCACTGCCGCATGGTGTACCTGCCCATGGGCTGGCTCTATGGCCGCCGGGTCCGCGCCGCGGAGACACAGCTGTTGGCCGAGCTGCGGCGCGAGCTGTACGCCCAGCCCTACGCGGATGTGGATTGGAAGGCAGCGCGTGGACGCGTGGCCCGCACGGACGCCTACAGCCCCCACGGTCTGGGATTGCGCGCCGTGCACCGCGTGCTGGGTTTGTATGAGCGGTTCCATCCGAAGCGGCTGCGGGAACGCGCGCTGGAGGAGTCCCTGACGTTGATTCACGGCGAGGACGCGGCGACGCACTTCGTCTGCATCGGGCCCATCAACAAGGTGCTCGACATGGTGGTGTGTCACGTGGCGCGGCCTGACGGGCCGGAGGTGCGGGCCCACCTGGAGCGCCTGCCGGACTACCTCCAGCGGACGCGGAAGGGCATCACGGTCAACGGCTACAATTCCTCCCAGCTCTGGGACACCGCCTTCGCGGTGCAGGCGCTGGTGGCCTCCGGAGAGTCCGTCTGGGCGCGGGACACGCTGGAGCGCGCGGGTCGCTTCCTGGAGGCGCAGCAGGTGCTGGAGGATTCGCCAGACGCCGAGCGCCACCACCGGCATCCCAGCAGGGGAGGGTGGCCCTTCAGTACGCGCGCGCACGGCTGGCCCATCAGTGATTGCACGGCGGAGGCGCTGAAGGCGTGTCTGTTGCTGGAGCCGCTCGGGCTCAATCGCGTGCCACGCGAGCGCCTGGAGCAGGCCGTGGCGTTCATCCTATCCTTGCAGAACCGGGACGGCGGCTGGGCCACCTACGAGCGGCAGCGGGGACCGCGCTGGCTGGAGCGGTTCAATCCCTCGGACGTCTTCGCCGGCATCATGGTGGACCCCAGCTACGTGGAGTGCACGTCCGCCTGCATCCAGGCGCTGGCGGCATGGCGCGGCGCATGGCCGCACGCACCGGTGGGCCAGTCCATCGCGCGGGGCGCGGACTTCCTGCGACGCCAGCAGCGTCCGGACGGCGGTTGGGAGGGCTCCTGGGGCGTGTGCTTCAGCTATGGCACGTGGTTCGGCGTCACCGGCCTGGTGGCCTCGGGCGCGGGGACCGGAGACCCCGCCCTGCGCAAGGCCGTCACGTTCCTGAAGGCCCACCAGCGCGAGGACGGCTCCTGGAGCGAAACCATCCAGGCCTGCCGCGAGCGCCGCTGGGTGGAGGGCCACACGGGCCACGCGGTGACGACGTCCTGGGCCGTGCTGTCACTGGTGGCCGCGGGCGAAGCGAACGCGGAGGCCACGCGCCGGGGCGTGGCATGGCTGCGCGAGAGGCAGGCGGCGGACGGCCAGTGGCCCCGAGAGCCCCTGGCCGGCGTCTTCAGCCGCACCTGCGCCATCCACTACGACGCCTACCTGCGCATCTTCCCGCTGTGGGCGCTGTCGCTCGCGGAGCGACAGGCCGGAGGCTTCAAGGCGCGCGAAGGCTCTGCGACCCCAGGTAGTCCGCCTTGCCCAGGTTGACGCCATTGTGACGCAGCAGCGCGTACGCGTGGGTGACGTGGAAGAAGAAGTTGGGGACCGCGTTCTCCAGGAAGTAGTCCGCGCCGCTCATCACCTGCCCCTCCCACCGGGGGTGGGTGACGACGCGACTGGCGGCGCCCTCGAAGTCCTTCGCCGTGAACGTGTCCAGGTACGCGATGGTGGACCGGACGCGGGCGCTGAGCTCCTCCAGCGTCTGCTCCGTGTCCGGGTTGGACGGCGCGGCCTTGCCTGACAATCGCGAGGCCGCGAGCTTCACGGCGTCACAGCCGATCTGCACCTGCCGCACGAACGGGAGCTGGTCCGGCGCCAGCCGGAAGTTCAGGTAGAGGTTCGGGTCGAAGGACTTCGCCTTGGCGTGGGCCTCGGCCGTCTCCAACCACTTGCTCAACTGCCCCAGCTGCTTCTTCATCTGCGAAAAGGTCTCGAAGTACATGGGCGCGCAAGCTAACGGGACAGCCATTGGCGCGCGAGCCAATCGCGAGGGGTGCCCGGATCAAATCGTCCGGACGCCCCGCGTCACGGCGGGGTCACGCGTGGCGTCAGAATGGTATTTCGTTGGGGCTGGTGCCTCGGGCCCGGTGATTCTTGGTCCACCCGAACAGGGCGGTGCTCGGCAACCGCCAGGTACGGCCCGCAGGTTGCTGCGTTCAGACCCACCTTGGTAGGTTGGAATGACTATGCGGAGTCTCCAAATTGCCGGGTATGGCCTGATTGCCATCCTCGTGGCGTCATCAGCCGCTCAAGCCCGCGACGAGCGCGACAAGCCGAGGGTGCGCCCCATCATGCTCTCCGAGCACCCGAACGATGGCACTCACTCCATCTATGTGAAGGGGAACGTCCTCACGACACTGCGGTTCGAGCAGCTTGTGGATGCGAGCAAGACGAGGATGATCGGCTGGGAGGGCCGACTCGAACCGCTGGCCGTGGTTCGGAACAAGGTGATCCTTGAGCCCATCCACGACCTCAACAGGGACGAGGGCATTCCCCTGGTGGTGACGCTGGCGGATGGGACCGAAATCCCGTTCCTCGTAAAGCCACCATGGAGCAAGAGAGACGAGGGATGGTCGCCGATTCTCGACCAACAGGTCGATGTGTTCAATGACCGGGAGAGTTATGCGTCCATGCACGCGGCGCTGATGGACGCGCTCAAGCAGAACGACACTCTCGCTGAAGCGAATGAGCGCTACCGCAAGGAAGAGAACTCCGTCGATCACGCCTACGCGACGCTTCTCGTAAACGGACAGAGGAAGAAAACACCATTCCGCCGCAGGTTCGTCTACCGGCCGAAGAATGAGGACATGGACATGGTCGTCGAAGTCTTCGAAGGCCCCGGCAAAGCGGCAGCGCTCGTCACCTTGCAGAACACCTACCACGGTGGGCCATGGGAGTTTGACGGTGCCTATCTGAGCCGTGACTTCACCCACTCCACGGCTCGACCCTTTGCGCTTCGCATGGACCGGGCCACGATCGTTCCGGGGGAGACGGGGCGAATCGCGGTCGTAGTGGACAGGAGCGCCTTCCTGACAGACGACGGGCAGCTCACTGATCTCGCGCTCCAAATCTTCCGCGGAGACGGTCTCCTCCAGGTGGTCGTGAAGCTGGAACACACCATCGTTCAGAAGTAGAAGTGCCGTTCATGCAGACCCCCAAAGCCTTGCTGTTCAGCTCTATCGTCCTGCTCGCCATGTCGCCCGGCTGCACTGGGAGCGGTGTGGCGTTGCGTCCCGACGGTAGTCCAGGTCCGCAGGAGTGCCCGGAAGAGTCAAAGAAGGCGATTCGCTACATGGGGCTGCGCGTTGGGGACAGCGTGTTGGTGGATCTCGACGCGAACCAAACAGAGAGCCGGCGCATCACGCTCTATGACGGACCGATTGAGAGTGTCACGAGAGAAGAGTTCGGCCCGCTCGGTGCGACGAGCCGCTTGTACGGGCAGGTCTGGACGAGCGGCCCGCAGGTTGTCATCCGGTACTACGAGGCGCAGTCACTGCACGGAGAAAAAGTTCCCATCTGCGCAGTGGCGCGGCTCGGCCATGACCAGATGAGGAAGCTGCCCGAATCCAAGCCTGGAACCGCGATGCTTGATGGCTCCGTCGCAGCCGCGTTCATCGTCGATGCTTTCCGGTGATTCGCTCGCTCGGCTCACCATGCTCTGTTCCGCGACAGTGCGGAATCTCAGGCTGGGACCTGTTCATGGGAGCTTGAGCAACGGCAGCCCGTGGAGCGGAAGCTGAAGCGGTAACCGGGCCGGGAGCACCCGGAGGTGCCCACGGCCCGCGCTTCCGGCTCAGGCCTTGAACGTCATCAAGGGCCGCAGCCGGGCCACCTCCCGGATGATGTCGGCGTCCACCTGGGAGGCCACCACCGGGCCAATGGGCTTGTAGGCGGCGGGGGCCTCCTCGATGCGGCGCTCGGCCCTGAGCGCGATGCAGTCCACCCCCGTCAGCCCCAGGTCCTCCTCCCGGTGCTTCGCGCCTCCCCGTGACATGGAGAAGCGCGAGTGCGCCCGCCCCGCCCCATGCGAGGCCGACGCCAGGGCCTTCGCGTTGCCCAGGCCCCGCATCAGGTAGGACGTGGCGCCCATGGAGCCGGGGATGATGACCGGCTGGTCCTCCTCGGCAGGGCAGGCCCCCTTGCGCGCCAGCCAGCCACCTTCCCAGGGCAGGGTGATGTTGTGGGGCACGTCGTAGACGAGCGGCGCCTCCACGTCCCCGAACAGCTCCCGCAGCGTCTGCCGCACCAGCTCCGCCAGCAGCAGCCGGTTGAGGAAGGCGTAGTTGGCCGCCGTGGCCTCCGCCTTCAGGTACTCGCGCACCTTCACTGGATCCGCGAGCGGGAAGATGCCGCTCCCCGGGTGCGGCGCCCCCGTGGGCCACGCGGCGCGCGCCCGCTCCTGCCAGGTGCGCCCCACGTGCTTGCCCATGTCCCGCGAACCGGAGTGCACCATGAACGCGAGCTGCCCCTCCCGCACGCCCCAGGCCCACGCCCGCGCGCGGTCCACCACGGCCTCCACCCGCTGCACCTCCACGAAGTGGTTGCCTCCGCCAATGGTGGCGAGGCCAGGGTCGCGCACCACGCCCTCCCGCCGCAGCCCGGTGGGCGCCCAGGCCGGGTCCCCCTCCAGCGCCCCGCCCAGATAGACGCGGTCGGACTCACGGTGAAGCTGGCCCAGCTCCATCCGGGCCGCCATGCCCAGGGGCTGGCCTTCCGTCTCCAGGAGCCAGCCGGGCAGGCCGTCCCGCAGCAGCGCCTCCAGGGCGCGCGAGCCCTGGGCGACGTCCCGCGTGCCGAAGAAGTAGTGCCCCTTCATCCGCTCGACGAAGGCGTCGCGGCGGGCGAGGAAGGCGTCCACGGAGATGTCCGCGACATGCAGGCGCATGCCGCAGTTGATGTCCGTGCCCACCGCGCCGGGGACCACCAGGCCCTCCGTGTGGACCACCGACCCGATGGCCACCCCGGAGTCGCCCGGATGGAAGTCCGGCGTCGCGCGCACCTGCTTCACGCGGCCGCCGTCGGGGTGATGGAGCGCGGCGAGCGCCGCGAGCTGCTGGAGCGCCTTGCCCTCCACCGGCAGGTCCGGCGGAAGGAGGACTTCGGCGGGGGGAGCATGGGGATCCGCCTGGAGGCGGACCGTGTAGACACGACCGTCGTAAGCAACGTCGAGCCCCTCGCGGGCAAGCGCCCGCAGGAGCCGGTTCAGTTTCGGCTGCATGACCTTCTCGGAATCTGACCCGGGCGGATTTCAGCCCGGGGGACGTGAGCGATGGATTCGAGACCTCGGGTCAGCAGCCGCGGTCGGGACGCCGGAGCGTCCGCGACCCCCTGGACGATCCAACACACCGTGCCTGACGGGCTCGCGAAAAGATCCGCTCCAGTCGAGGATGGGCCCATGGACGTGTCGAAGCAGGGGAATGGAGCGGCGTCATGACGGTGGCTGTCCTACGGGCCCAGGCCCCGGAGTTCGATGTGGCGTCCGTCCTGGACCGCTTCCCGGACTGCCGCCCGGATGCCGTCTGGCTCCAGGGGGAGCAGCTGCAGCGCCAGGGAAGGCACTCGACCTCGGGCTTCAACCTCACCCTGGTGGAGGACGGGGAGGGCACGCTGCACGGCCCCGTCGCCGCCGCCCGCAGGCAACTGGAGGTGCTGGCCCCCCTGCTCGCGGAGCTGCGCCAGCAGGCCGTCCCCTGCGTCGTGGATTTCGGGCTGTTCGTCGGCACCTCGCGGCACTTCACCAGCTCCGTCCACTTCCCACCCGACGACGTCCGGTGGTTCGCGGACCAGGGAATCGCCCTGGCCGTCTCCGCCTATCCGACGGCCGAGGAGGAGTCGGAGGACTCCTCGGGCAACCTCCAATGAGCGCGAAGACCGCCCCCCGCTGGGACCCCGGAGCCGTACCGACCTTCTGGATCAACCATGCGTCCCGGTTGCTGATGCGCCACTTCGAGCAGCGGTTGCGGCCGCTCGAGTTCGGGATGGCCTACCTGCCGGTGGTCATCGCGCTGGAGGAGCACGGGCCGCTCCTCCAGAAGCAACTCGCGGAGTACGCCCACGTCGAGCAACCCACCATGGCCGCGCTCCTCACACGCATGGAGCGCGACGGGCTCATCCAGCGTCAGCCGCACCCGGACGACAAGCGCGCGACCCGGATATCGCTCTCGGCCAAGGCCCGGGAGCGCCTGCCCCAGGCGAAGGAGCAGCTGGAGGAGGTCGCGGATCAGGCGACCGCGGGCTTCAGCGACCGCGAGCGCGCCACGTTCATGTCGCTCCTTCGCCGCGTGGTGGACAATCTGGAGCCGGCGTCCGGGGATTGAGCCATCCATTCCCAGAACGTCAGAGGGGTCTTGTAGGGTGCGCGCCCCTCCGGAAGATTCCCTTCCGGCATGACACAAGGTCGAGGCCTCTTGAACCGCTCCTCCTTCCTGATGCGCGCGCTGCGCACCGGCACGTTCTGTCTCGTGGGCGCCAGCTCGCTGATGACGGCCTGTGATTCCAACGATGATCCCCCCGTCGACCCGGCTCCGGTGGACCGGTCGCCGCGCACGCTGACGCTGCTGCAGACCAGTGACCTGCACACCAACATCTTCCCGTGGGACTACTTCTCCGGGAAGGCTGACGCGAAGCGCGGCCTGGCCAAGGTGGCCACGCTCATCAAGCAGGAGCGCGCGAAGAACCCGGACTGCACGCTGCTCGTCGACACGGGTGACACCATCCAGGGCTCGCCGCTCGGCACCTACTACGCCCAGGTGGACAACGCGCCCAAGCACCCCATGGCCGCCGCCATGAACGAGCTGGGCTACGCCGCCATGGCCATGGGCAACCACGAGTTCAACTACGGCCAGGACGTCCTCAACAAGTTCAAGGGCGAGGCGAACTTCCCCCTCCTCGGCGCCAACGTGCGCAAGAGCTCGGACGGCTCCGAGGCCTTCACCCCGTACGTGATGACCACGGTGTGCGGCGTGAAGGTCGGCATCCTCGGCCTGGTGACGCCGGGCGTGGCCACGTGGGAGCGCAAGGACAACATCGCCGGGCTGCGCTTCGATGAACCGCTGGAGACCGCGAAGACGTATGTGCCGAAGATGAAGCAGGCCGGCGCGGACGTGGTGGTGGTGGCCATCCACGGTGGCCCGGACAAGCAGCCGACGGGCAGCGCGACCAGCCCGGAGTCGTGGCTCGCGGACTACGCGGACGCCACGAAGTGGACCGACCGCGGCAACCTCACCGCTGAGAACCAGGCCGTGCAGATCGCCCAGCAGGTGGCGGACGTGGACGTGCTCCTCACCGGCCACACCCACCAGCCCATCCCGAAGATGCTGCTGAAGCAGCAGGATGGCCGCGAGGTCCTCCTCACGCAGCCCAACCGCTGGGGCAGCCACCTGGCGGACGTGCAGCTCAACGTCACCTGGAACGGCGAGCGCTGGGGCGTGGACGCGCACGACTCGCAGCTCCACGCGGTGGACGAAACGGTGGCGGTGGATGCCACGGTGACGCAGCTCACCCAGGCCGCCCACGACACCACGGTGGCCTACGTGAACCAGAAGATTGGCAGCACCACCGCGGCCTTCACGGGCGGCTTCCCCGGCCGCTACGTGGACAGCGCCCTGTCGGACCTGCTCAACATCGTGCAGGAGGAGGCCGCTGCGGAGGCCGGCTTCCCCGTGGACCTGTCCGCGACCGCGCTGTTCTCCAACGACGTCGCGCTGCCGGCGGGGGACGTCACCCTGCGTGACGCCTACAGCGTCTACATCTACGACAACACGCTGTACGTGATGGAGATCAACGGCTCCATCCTCCGGCGCGCGCTGGAGATGAACACGCTGTACTTCAAGCAGCTGGACGCGGCCAACCTGCCCGCGAAGCCCGCGGACGCGAAGGCCACCACGCCCGTCGTCGCGGACTACAACTGGGACCTCTACTCGCACATCGAGTACGGCTATGACTTGACGAAGCCCGCGGGCTCGCGGCTCACGCACCTGCGCTTCCAGGGCCAGGACGTGAAGGACGACCAGGTCTTCCGCATCGCCGTCAACAACTACCGCGGCGGTGGCGGCGGCGGGTACAGCATGTTCAAGGAAGGCCGCATGCTGTGGTCCTCCGCGGACGGGGTGCGTGACTACGTCGCGCGCTACATGCAGGAGCACCAGAACCTGTCTCCGGACGCGGTGAACACCTGCAACTTCACGCTCACGCCGGACCTCTACACGCCGTACTTCCAGGCCACGCTCGGCCCGGCGAAGTGCGCGCCCGTGCCGTGACGTAAGGCACCGAGGGACGCCCGGTGGACAGCCCTCTTCCCTTGAGGGCATGTCCCACCGGGCCTCCCGCGTTCCTACGTTGCCGGGGATGGCCGACCCACGCGCGGAAGAGACGTTCCAGAAGAGCATCCACACGCTGAACCAGGACGGCGCACCGCCCCGGACCGAGACCGACGACCTGGGCTCCCGCCGGCTCCCGGCGGAGGCCTACTGGGGCATCAACGTCAGCCGCGCGCTGGACAACTTCGCCATCAGCGGGCGCCCCATCTCCGTCTATCCCGACCTGCTCTTCGGCTACGCCTGCGTGAAACAGGCCGCGGCGCGCGCGAACGCGGAGATTGGCGTGCTGGATGCGACGCGGGCCTCGCTCATCGACCAGGCCTGCGAGGACATCAAGGCCGGCAGGCTGCACGAGCAGTTCGTCGTGGACGTCATGCAGGGCGGGGCCGGCACCTCCACCAACATGAACTTCAACGAGGTCATCGCCAACCGCGGCCTGGAGCTGGCCGGCCACCCCAAGGGCCACTACGCGCACCTGGACCCGAATGACCACGTGAACCGGAGCCAGAGCACGAACGACACCTACCCGACGGCGCTCAAGGTCGGGTTGATGCTGTCCGTCGAACGCCTGCTGGCCCAGCTGCATCTGCTGGAGCAGGCGTTCCGCGACAAGGGGCAGGAGTTCGCGGGCATCGTGAAGATTGGCCGGACGCAGCTCCAGGACGCCGTGCCCATGACGCTCCAGCAGGAGTTCGAAGGCTTCGCCGTCACGCTGGCCGAGGAACACGCGAGCCTGACGGAGGTCACCCGCCGCCTGGGGGAGATCAACCTGGGGGCGACGGCGATTGGGACGGGCATCGCCGCGGACCCGCGCTTCGCGGAGGCCGCGCGAGCGCACCTGGCGGACATCACCGGGCGCCCCATCGTCACCGCGCCGGACCTGATTGAAGCGACCACCGACGTGGGCGTCTTCATGGAGGTGTCCGGCACCCTCAAGCGCACCGCGATGAAGCTGTCGAAGATCTGCAACGACCTGCGGCTGCTCGGCTCCGGCCCGCAGGCGGGCTTCAACGAAATCAACCTCCCGCCCATGCAGGCGGGCTCCAGCATCATGCCGGGCAAGGTGAACCCGGTCATTCCGGAGGTCGTGAACGAAGTGGCGTTCGTGGTCGCCGGGGGAGACGTGACGCTGACCATGGCCGCCGAGGCGGGGCAGCTCCAGCTCAACGCCTTCGGGCCGGTCATGGCCCACGTGCTGTTCGAGAACCTCAAGTACATGACCGCCGCCATGGCGACGCTGCGTGTGAACTGCGTGCGGGGCATCACCGCCAACAAGGAGCGGCTCGCGCGCCAGGTGGAATCCTTCGTGGGCGTCATCACCGCCCTCATGCCGCACATCGGTTACGCGCCCGCGGCACGGCTGGCGAGGGAGGCCCTGGCCACGAACGCCAGCATCGCGGACCTGGTGGTGTCCGCCGGCCTGCTGACGCGCGAGCAGCTGGCCGAGCTGCTCTCGCCGGAGCGGTTGACCCGGGGCCAGGCGGTGGAGGCCCGGGACGAAGAGGGCACGCACTAGGCGGTCCCTTTTCGCCTTCAGCGCGAGGTCCGCATGTTCATCCGTCGCCTGCGCAGGTTCCTCCGAGAGCCCTACTGGCTGGTCCTGGCCGCCCTGGTCGTCGCCGGGGGCGCGCTGGGCATCGCAGTCGCCCGCGTGCAGACGGACACCGCACCGGCCCTGTTCGGGCATGCCTGGCCCGGGGACGTCGACGACACCCGGGGCGCCCTGGGGGCGTTGCTCGGGTTGCAGATCACCGTCCTCACCATCGCCCTGTCCCTGAACGCGCCGGTCATCCAGTCCGCCGCGAACCAGTACTCGCCACGGCTGGTCCCCATCTACCTGAAGAGCGCGCCGCTCCGCCGCGCCATTCCCTTCTTCGCCCTCTCCACCAGCTACATCCTCACGGCGGTCCGGGAGCTGGGCGTCATCGAGGACGCTGGCGTCAGGCCCCGGCCCGTCCTGTCGGGAGCCATCATCCTGGTGCTGGTGGCGCTCTGCGTGCTCATCATCGTCCTGGCCCGCACCTTCCGCTTCCTGCGGGTGGAGCGCGTCCTCGGGCTCGTCCAGCACCTGATCGTGTCCGCGACGGAGCGCCGCATCCAGGCCCGTCTGAAGCGCCTGCCGCTGGATCCGGCGGTGACCCTGCGGTTGCCGGCGGATGCCACCTCGCTGCTGGCTGCCTCGTCGGGCTACCTCGCGGACGTCGACCTCCAGGACCTCACGCGGCTCGCCCGGAAGTGGGGCGTGCGGGTCCGCATCTGCATCACCGTGGGCGAGTACATCGACCAGGACGAGGTCGCCGGCTGGGTGGTGGCGGACGGAGGGGGCGCCGTGGATGCCCACGTGCTCCACGGCCTCGCCGCCACGTTGAGCATCACGTCGGCGCGCGAGCCCGACTGCGACCCCTCCCTGGGGCTCCGCATCCTCGTCGACGTCGCGAACCGGGCCCTGTCCTCGTCCGCGAATGACCCGTACACGGCCCGGCAGGCGCTCCAGCAGATCCGCTCGGTGATGCGCCGGCTGGCGGCCCTGCCGCAGGGGGACTGGAACGTCGTCGACCCGGATGGCAGGGCGCGCGTGTCACTCGTGGCCCTGCGGCTGCGCGACTACCTCTTCCTCGCCGTGGATGGCCCCCTCCATTACGCGGGGGGCGACCCGGAGGTGCTGGAGGAGGTGCTTCAAATCGCCCTCACCGTGGGCCTGCTCGCGCGCGACGCGCAGGACCGCGCCGCGGCGCACGCGCTGCTCGCACGCGTGCTCGCGGACGTCCAGGGCTCCACGGAGAAGGACCGCTTCCACCGCCTGCTCGCCCAGGCGGAGCGCGTCCGGGCCTCCTTCCAGGGCGAGCACCGGACGCGCGTCGAGCGGGGGCGCGCGGACTGGCTTCCGGACTGAAGCGCCGGCTTCAGTGGCGGGTTTCGCGGGTGGGCTTGAAGCCCACGAGGAAGTCGATGAGCAGGCGGGTGCCGTAGCCCGTGGCGCCCTTGCTGCGCCACGCGTTGTCGCGCTCGGCCCGCGCCGTCCCCGCCATGTCGATGTGCGCCCAGGGCAGCCCGTCCACGAACTCCTCCAGGAAGAGGGCCGCGGTGATGGCTCCGGCGTTGTCTCCGCCGACGTTCTTCATGTCCGCCACCTCCGACTCCAGCTCCTGCCGCAGGCGCCGGTCCAGCGGGAGCTGCCACACGGTGTCACCGGTGCGCTCCCCCGACTCCTTCACCTGCTCCACGAGGGGCTGCTCGTTGCCCATGACCCCCGCGCTGAGGAGGCCCAGCGCGCGCTGACACGCCCCGGTGAGCGTGGCGACGTCCACGATGGCGTCGGGCCTCGGCGACTGCTCGGTGGCCAGGACGAGCCCATCCGACATCACCAGGCGGCCCTCCGCGTCGGTGTTGATGACCTCCACCGTCTTGCCGCCGCGCACCGTCAGCACGTCCCCCAGCTTCATGGCGGTGCCGGAGGGCATGTTGTCCGTGCACATCAGGTACGCCGTCACCGCCGTCCTGCAGCCCAGCGGCTTCAGCGCCGTCATCGCCGCGAGGATGGCGCCCGCGCCAGACATGTCGCCCTTCATGGTCGCGTGCACCAGGTCGTTCGGCTTCAGGCCCAGGCCGCCCGAGTCGAACATGATGCCCTTGCCCACCAGTGAGACGCGGCCCAGGGGCTGGACGGCTTCGCCCTTGCTGCCCCTGGGCGTGTACGTCAGCTTGATCATCCGCGGCGGCTCCGCGCTGCCGGCGTTGACGCCCAGCAGGCCGCCGCAGCCCAGCTCGGCCAAGGCCTCGCCGTCGAAGAGCTCGACCTCCAGGCCGCAGCGCTTGGCCAGGGACTCGGCCACCTCCGCCAGCCGTGCGGCGGTCAGCAGGGTGGCGGGGGAATTGGCGAGGTCACGCGCGAACGCCGTGGCGCGGGAGTGGATGCCTCCGCGCATCATTCCCTGTTCAACGTCCTCGGTGTTCTTCGAACCCGAGACGAGCGTCAGCGATTCGAGCGGCGGCTCCTGCTCCGAGTTCCGCTTGTAGGGCCGGTAGCGGTAGCGGGCGAGCAGGACGCCTTCGGTCAGGGCCTGCGCGGCGAGGTCCGCCGGGACGCTCCCGGTGTCCGGGACCTGGAGCGCGACGCGCTTCTGTTGGCCCACGGTCCGCGCGAACGCGGCGGCGGCATCCCGGAGCTTGCCTGCATCCAGCTGTGCCCGCGCCCCCACGCCGACGGCGACCAGGGGCGGGCCTCCCGAGCGGGGAATGAGCAGCGTCTGGCCGGCCTTGCCCTCGAAGCCCGCCGCCTTCAGGAACGCGCGGTCGAGGCCGGGGGCCTTCACCTCTTCGTCCGCTCCCACGAACGTGCCGACGCAACCGGCGTCGGTGGGGACGGTGGCTGCTACGGCGAGCTTCGTCTCCTCCGGGGGTTCGATGGAAGGAGCGGGGTGGAACTCGGCCTGCGCGCGTGAATGAAACGAGGTCAACATGGAAGCCTCCTGATGGAGGAACTGGCCACGGCGCCAGGGGGGTGCAACATCCAGAAGGCTACTCGCCCCTGCCTCCGGGAGCGGTTTTCCGGCGGATGGGAGGTGTGGATGTTCCGCCACTCAATCCCATGAGGGGGGAAGCCCATGCGCACACTGCCGTCGAAGCGGATGTCATTGCTCACCGAGCGCGAAGCCCAGCTCGTCCTGTCCAGCGCCCCACGCAACCTGGCGGAGCTTTCGCCACGGGAGCTGCGCGGCCGCATCCTGAGAGCGCGCCGCCTGATGGAGAAGTACCAGGACGCGGCGCGGCGGCAGCGCAGGGAGGCGCTCCGCAAGGAGGTGCCCTCCCGCTCCCGCCGCGCCGAGGGCAACCGCAACACCCTCCAGAAGGCCGAGTACTTCGCCCTCACCCTGGAGCGCTTCGAGAAGCGGCTCGCCCTGCTCGAGCGCAAGGCCCAGGCCCGGACCCGCGCCGCGAGCCGTCCGGCCCCCCGGCGGACGACGCGCGCGGCCACGGGAGGACGCAAGCCCGCGCGCCGGACGCGCGCCGCCGGCCGCACCGCGAAGGCCCCCGCTTCCGGGAAGCGGGCGTCCGGCCAGAAGCGGGGAGGGGCCCTGAAGCAGGAGCGCTTTCCCGCCCTCAAGCGTCAGTCCCACGCTTCTGGCCGGGGCCGCCGGACCCAGAGCCGGCGCGACTCGCGGCGCTGAGGGGCAAGGCGCCCTGGTGATGGTAGAGCGCCTCCTGCACCGCGAGGCGCTCTCCCTCTTCTACCCAAGCCCCCAGGGCAGTCCCAGCACCTGCCACGCCACCAACAGGGCGATCCACACGGCGAAGACCACGATGACGTACGGCAGCATCAAGGCCACCACCGTGCCCACGCCCGCGTCCTTCTGGTACTTCTGGGCGAAGGTGACGATGAGCGCGAAGTAGGCGTTCAGCGGTGAGATGGCATTGAACGGACCGTCGCCCACGCGGTACGCGGCGAGTACGGCCTCCGGGTCCACGTTCAGCCGCATCAAGAGCGGCACGAACACGGGCGCGAAGATGGCCCACTTCGGAATGGCGCCCGTCATGATGAGGTCCAGCACGGCGACCACCAGCACGAACCCGACGAGCAGCGGCAGCGCGCCCAGGCCCGCGTGCTCCAGGGCATCACCCACCTTCACGGCCGCGATGGTCGCCATGTTCGTGTAGGTGAAGAGGGCGATGAACTGGCTGATGATGAACAGCAGGAAGATGAGGCCGCCCAGCCCGGCGACCGCCTTCTCCATGGCCTTGATGACGTCCACGCTGTTCTTCATCGTCCTGGCGCCGACGCCGTAGGCGGCCCCCGTCACCAGGAACAGCACGGTGATGGCGACGATGAGGCCGTTCATGAACGGCGAGTCCCCGATGAGCGCGCCCGTCTCCGGATTGCGCAGCGGAGCCCCCGGCGGCAACGCCAGCAGCCCGAAGAACACCACCACGCCCACGAGCCCCCAGAACGCGAACTTCAGCCCGCGTGACTCCTCCGGGGACAGCTTCGCGCCCGTCGTGGCCGGCTTCTCTCCCTGGTATGGACCCAGCCGGGGCTCGATGAGCTTGTCGCTGATGAGCGACACCACGACGGTCAGCATCACCACCGACGCGGCGGAGAACCAGAAGTTCGCCGTCAGGTCGATGGAGCGGTCCGGCGCCATGATGTGGATGGCGTCGTTGGTGATCTCCGTCAGGATGCCGTCCAGCGGTTTGATCAGGATGTTGACGGTGAAGACCGCCGCGACACCGGCGAAGGAGGCCGCCAGGCCCGCGAGGGGATGCCTGCCCACGGTGAGGTAGGCCGCCGCCGCCAGGGGAATCAGCACCAGGTAGCCGGCATCCGCGGCGATGCTCGACAGGACGCCCACGAACACCAGGATGTACGTGAGGAGCCGGGCCGGAGCGACCGCCACCAGCTTGCGGATGAGCGCGCCCACCAGGCCCGCCGCGTCCGCGACGCCCACGCCCAGCATGGCGACGATGATGACGCCCACCGCGTTGAAGTCCATGAAGTGCTGGACGACGCCGGCGAACATGAAGCGCAGGCCCTCGCCCGTCAGCAGGCTCTTCGCGGCGGAGGTCGTCTGCTCCACCTGGTGGGTGTCCGGGTTGATGGTCTCGTAGGTGACGCTGGCCCCCATCCTGTAGAAGATGTGGGAGAGCACCATCACGATGGCAATCAGCGCGACGAAGATGATGGCGGGGTGGGGGACCTTGTTGCCCACCCGCTCGATGGCGTCGAGCACCCGCTCCATGCCCTTCTTCTTCGGTGGCGTGCGCTGTTTGTTCTTGGTCTCGCCTGGGACCTGGACGTCGTCGAAATGAGCCGCTTTGGCCATGGGAGTGCTGCTCCTTTCCAATCCCTCAGATCTCCAGCTCGCCACCCACCGAGAGCGAGGTATCCGTCTTGACCTTGCCCGCCGCGGGTACGCTGTCGTGTTGCAGTTCGAAGTACGTGGTGAGCGCGAAGCGGTCCGTCAGGTGCACGGACAGCTTGGTGGTGGAGTCCAGCAGGACGCGTGTGTCGCCGAAGATGTCCGGGAGCAGCACGGCGTCCTCGCGCAGGTACACGTGCTCGTTGATGTCGTAGCGGAACGCCACGCCCACCGCGGGTGACCACAGGGTCACGTTCGGCAGGTCCTCGCGCGTGGGGGTGTACTGGAACCGGCGGTCCTTGGCGTAGCTCCCGCCCAGGTACGTGCGCAGGAAGAGCTCCTTCGACTTCTTCTTCCGCTCCAGGAGCGTGAGGCCGATGCCCAGCTCCACCTCGGTGCGCAGCTCCAGGCTGGCGGGATGGTCTGTCTCCAGGCCCAGGAAGGTGTAGGCGCTGACCAGGCGCGTGAAGCGGTAGTCGCCGCGCGCCCACCCGCCGAGCGTCAGGGCCGTGACCTCCCGTTCCTCTTCGTCCTCCGCGGCCGCGTTGCCGTAGGCGCCATCCGCCTCCAGGGTGAGCGCCCACACCGGAGACTCGTACTCCGCCATGGCGTCGCCCGTGATGGTGAAGGAGCGGGCGTTGCCGGTGAACATGGAGGCACCGAGCCCGGCCGAGCCCGTCCAGGGCCCTTCGTCCTCGTCCTCGTCTGCTTCGGCTCCAACGGAAGCCGGTGAGGAGGCATCCGCCGGGTCGGGAGGAGGCGTGGGCGCCTGGGCCATTGCCGCGAAGAGGATGAGGAGTGGACTCATACGTGCCCTCGGGAAGGAGGAGCCGGCCTGTCCCGCTGAAGAGGGAGGGGCGACCTCGGTGGTGCTCGAAGGCCTTCTCGCGGCCCACGCAACCTTCGACACGCACCGCGCGTCCTGCAATCACAGGCCGGCATGCCAGGGAAGGCACCCTCGTGCCTTTGCCCGTCAGAACGTGATGAGGGATGTGTTCTACAGGCCCTGGTTCAGGGACGCAGGATGTCCTGGATGAACCGGCTCAGCGACTCCGCCATCTTCTGGTGCGTGGCGGCGGAGGGATGCCAGTCCTCGCCGACGCCGTCAGCGAAGGGGTTCTGCATGGCCATCACGTGGCGGTGGATCCGGGCATCGCCCAGGCGCTGGCGTTCCGCCACCAGGTCGGAAATCCAATCGCCCACGTGCACGGATGTCACCACGCCCTGCTGTTCCTTCCGCTTGAAGCCATCCGTCATGCTGCCCAGCGTGCAGACGATGTGCGCGCGGGGATGCAGCGTGCGGAGCCGTTCGAGGAAGGTCCGGTAGGCGGACTTGAACGCCGCTTCGTCCGGAAGGAACGCGGCGGTGCCCGCGCCCGCGAACGTGTCGTTGGTGCCGGCGTTGAGGACAATCACATCCGGCGAGTCGTTGGAGAAGTCCCAGGCGGCGGGGTGGTCCGGGACGGCGCGCTCGTAGATGGCCGGAATCAAGCCGGACGTGGACAGGTCCAGGTTGCGGTACACGCCGTGGCCCGAATAGCAGACGAACACGGCCTCCGCGCCCAGGCGTTGGGCCGTGAGCCAGCCATGACTCCGTCTGGGATTCTGGTGCTTCGACGTGAAGGAGGGCACCCTGGAGGAGGCTGTCTGGGGAGTGAAGGTGGCGTCGGTGCCGTAGCCGCAGGTGATGGAGTCCCCGACGAACTCCAGCTTGAGCCCCGTGTGCCGCTGGGGCGGCTCCCGGAGCTCACCATGGACCTCCAGCGACAGGAGCGTGCTGGCGCCCACCAGGGACTCGGTGCGCTTGAAGAGCTCCACCGTGTGCAGGCCCACGGGAAGGTCGCTGGCGAGCAGGTACGTGGCCTGACCGGGATTCACCGCGAGCAGCCTGGGAGGTGCCCCGTCCACCACGACGTCGAAGTGGTTGGTCCCCACGTCGCCGCCCGCGCCCGCGTCATCGAGCCGCATCCGCACCGCGTCGCCCCAGAAGCGCGCGCGCACCGTGACGCCCGGATGCGAGAAGACGACCCCTGTCGCTGAGCGGTATGTCCGGCCCACGTACCGCACGCGCGCGTCGGTGGAGGGGATGCTCACCCAGGGCATGGAAGGGCCTTCCGGTGGGGTGGAGGGGGCCCTGCACGCGGCCAGCGACAGGCCCATGCCAAGGCAGACGCCAGCGATGCGGGAGCGGTCGGGCACGCACTCCCAGCGTACACGCAAGACGGCGGCGGCCCACCAGATGCCAGCAGTGAACAGCCCATGCTAGATGACTCGCGTTTCCTGTCATCTCCAGGGGGGCCCCCATGAACCGACTGATTGGCTTTCGTTTCCAACTGGCATTGCTGGCTGTACTGACGCTCCTGGGCACCGGCTGTGGTTCCGACCCGGAGCCGCAGTCCCAGCCGAAATCCCCCACGCTCGTCGAGAGCACACAGTCCGCCGTCAACCTGATGGCCAACGAGGCGGTGACGTTCCACGTCGCCGCGAAGGATGACGCCCAGCGGGCCCTGGGCTTCAGCTGGGAGGCCAGCACGGGTGTCCTGGAGCAGCCGCAAAGCACCGCGACGACCAGCGACGTGCGCTGGAAGGGCCCGGAATGTCTGCCCGCTGGAACGCGCGCCAGGGTGACGGTGACCATCACCAATCATGTGGCGCCCGCCATCACGCGGAGCTTCGCGCTCTCCGTCGTCGCGTGTCCCGCGGCGCCGGCCGTCGCCGCGGGCCGCTACCATTCGCTGGTGCTCCGCCCTGACGGCACGGTCGTGGAGTGGGGCCTCTCGTATCTCCGCTTCGACGGAGCCGCCCGCCCGGTGCCCGGACTGACCAACGTCCGGGCCGTGGCGGCGGGAGGCGACCATGCGCTGGCCTTGCGCGCGGACGGCACCGTCTGGGCGTGGGGGGGCAACAGTGCTGGACAACTTGGGGATGGAACGGAGACCTACCGCTCCACGCCGGTGCGGGTGGTGGGGCTGACGGAGGTCCTTGCCGTCGCCGCGACTGGCTACTCCTCGCTGGCCCTGTGCAAGGACGGTACGGTCTGGACGTGGGGGGATAACAGCGACGGCCAGCTCGGCGATGGAACGACGGAGGGACGTCTCACCCCCGTGCAGGTGCCGGGGCTGGCACGAGTCACTGGCATCGCCGCTTCCAGGGATCACTCGCTGGCCGTGCTCGCGGATGGGACGGTCCGGGCATGGGGTAACAACTCCTCGGGTCAGCTTGGCAATGGAGAGTTCAACTGGGAGGTCGGCAGCCTCCTCCCGGTGGCGGTGCTCAAGCTGACGGACGTGGTCTCCGTCGCCGCGAGTTATGGGCTCTCGTTCGCCGTGCATTCGGACGGCACCGTGTCGTCATGGGGCACCAACGTGGATGGGGCCCTGGGCGGTGATTCCCGGAGGAACGGACACATTCCGGGCAAGGTGCCGGGAATGACCGACGTGACCACCCTCTCCGCGGGCACCTTCTACGCGGTGGCCCTGATGGGGGATGGCACCGTCCGGGGCTGGGGAACCAACGACTCCGGCCAGCTCGGGGATGGGACGTACACCCGCCATGCTCCCAGGCAGGTGTCGGGCCTCGCGGGCGTCGCGGCCGTGGCGGCGGGTGACGAGCATGTCCTGGCCGTGCTCTCCGACGGGAGCCTGCGGGCCTGGGGCGACAACCGGTACATGCAGCTCGGCATCCAGCCGGAGACCGTGAATCGCGGCGGACCCGTGCAGGTGCCGGGGCTGACGGAGGCGAATAGCGTGGCCGCGGGTGAAGCCCATTCCCTGGCCCTGCGCGCGGATGGCACGGTCTGGGCCTGGGGCGACAACCGCGAAGGCAGCCTGGGGATTGGCGCCGCGCACGGCGGCAGCACGACGCCCGCCCAGGTGCCGAACCTCTCCGGCGCCAGGGGCATTGCCGCGGGCTGGGGCCTCTCACTGGCGGTGCTCTCCGATGGCACCGTCATGTCGTGGGGGGCCAGTAGCTTCGGGCAACTGGGGGTCGAGTCCTCGTCATACGGTTTTGCCCCCGAACCCATCACCGGGCTGAGCGGCGTCACGGCCGTGTCCGCGGGTCGCTGGTATGCGCTGGCCCTGCGTGAGGACGGCACCGTCTGGTCGTGGGGGTACAACAGCCAGGGCCAGCTCGGCGACGGGACGACCGCCGGACGCTCCACGCCGGGGCAGGTGGCGGGACTGACGGGAGTCGTCGCCATCGCCACGGGCGCAATCCACGCGCTGGCGCTGCGTGAGGACGGCACCGTCTGGGCATGGGGGGACAACGACTTCGGGGCCCTGGGGGATGGAACGAACACCTCACACGCCATGCCGGCGCAGGTGCCGGGCCTGACGGGAGTCGTCGCCGTGGCCGCGGGGAAATACCACTCCCTGGCCCTGCGCGAGGACGGCACCCTCTGGGCGTGGGGGTACAACGGCCAGGGCCAGTTCGGCGACGGGACGACTCTCAGCCAGTGGTCCCCGGTGCGGGTTCCCGGCCTGGCGGGAGTCCAGCGCATCGCCGCGGGTGACGGCCACTCGCTGGCCGTGACGAACGGAGGCCCCCTCGTCACTTTTGGGAGCAATGCCTCCGGGCAGTTGGGGCTGGGCGAGGGAACCGGGAACCAGTCGCGCGGAGAGATCGCCTCGCTTCGCGATGCCCGCGCCATCGCGGCGGGCAGCGCCTACTCCCTGGCTGTCACGCGCGCCGGGACGGTCTGGGCCTGGGGCGCCAATGTCGCGGGCCAGCTCGGCAATGGCGAGGCGGCGAACAGCCCCCGGCCCATCCCGGTGACGCTGCCCTAGGGCCTCAAACGAAAGGGGGACTTGCGCTGACTCAGTGACCGATTTATAAATCTGGTCATGAGTTCCGACCCACGCACCGCCATCATGGGCGCCGCCGGCGAGGTCTTCGCCCGCTTTGGCTTCAAGAAGGCCTCGGTCGAAGACATCGCCAGGCGGGCAGGCGTGGGCAAGGGCAGCATCTACCTGCACTTCGAGAGCAAGGAAGCGCTCTTCGAGGCCTGCGTGGAGCGGGCGTACGGGGAGGGCCTGGCCGAGCTCAATGCGAGGGTGCGCCGGGCGAAGACGCCCGAGGCCCAGGTCCGGGCCTACATCCAATGCAAGCTGGAGCAGCAGTCCCGTGCACCCGAGGGGCAGCGCATCGAGCTGAGCACCATCTTCGAGCTGGGACTCCAGGCGGCGCACCTCGTGCCCAGGATGATGGAGAGTGACGCCGCTGTGCTGGCGGGCATCCTCGAGGAAGGCGTGGAGCAGGGAGTCTTCACCGTGGCCGAGCCCAGGTCCGCGGCCCGTGGCTTCGTGGCGTTGCTCATGCAGTTCGCCGTCAAGTTGATGCCGGAGGGGGCGGACGTCGCGCTGATGCAGTCGGTGGAGCGCTGCTTCGACATCTTCATCCGTGGCCTCCTGAAGCAACCTCCCAACTGACCCCTCCTTTCCTGGCCCCACTTCGCGCCCGGGCGCGGTGGGGCTTTCGTTTGGCCGGGACTGACCAGAAAACCGATTCAGTCATCCAGTGCCGGGTCTCCGGCCACAGCACGAGGAACGAAGCGATGAAGACGTTCATGAAGGCAGCAGCGGTGGCGGTGGCGGTGGTGGTGACGGGGTGCGGTGGTGGTGACAAGGCAGTCGTCCCGCAGGCCTCCGCCGCGCAGGTCGCGCAGAAGCCGGTGGGCGTGCGTGCCGTCACACCCGCCACGCAGCTGGAGTCGAGCGTCCTCAGGGCCACCGGCAGCGTGCGCTCCAAGCAGTCCGCGACATTGAGCGCGCAGGCATCCGGCACGCTCACGCGCGTCAGCGTGGACGTGGGCGACACGGTGAAGCGGGGCCAGGTGCTGGCACAGCTGGATACCTCCAACTCGCGCATCGCCGTCAACCAGGCGCGTGCCTCCAAGGCGGCGGCGGACGCGGCGCTGGATGGCGCGACGTCGGAGGTGGAGCGGACGCGTGTGCTCGCGCAGTCGGGCAGCCTCCCGCGCGCCTCGCTCGACAAGGCGGAGGTGGGCTTCCGTCAGGCGCAGGCCCAGGCGCAGCAGGCCGCCGCCGCCCTGGACAGCGCGCAGGAGTCCGTGCGCGACGCGACGCTCACGGCCCCCTTCGACGGCGTCATCACCAGCAAGAGCCGCAACGCGGGCGACTACGTGTCGCCGGGCACGGCCATCTTCGGGCTCGTCAACACGCAGGCGCTGGAGGTGCGCGCCCCGGTGCCCGAGTCACTCGTGGACCGCGTGTCGGTGGGCACCGTCGTGAAGGGCACGCTCAATCCCTCCGGCGCGCCCTTCGAGGCGAAGGTGAAGAGCCTGGGCGCCACCATCGACGAGCAGACGCGCACCGTGGAGGTGCTCGCGGAGGTGCTGCCGGCGAAGGACGCCGGTGCGCGGCTGCGCGCGGGCGCCCTGGTGGAGCTGGACTTCTCCAGCGTGGCGGCCTCCGACAACGCACCGGAGCAGGCGGGCCTCTTCCTGCCCACGCAGGCCGTCAACGCCCGGGGCCAGCAGGGCTTCGTCTGGGTGGTGCAGGACGGCAAGGCGCAGCGCCGGGACGTCAAGGTAGAGCGCGTGCTGCCCGGCTTCGTGCGCGTGGTGCAGGGCCTGGGCTCCGCCGACCGCGTCGTGGCCGACGCCAGCCTGCCGCTCCAGGACGGCACCGCGCTCCAGGTCGTCCAGTAGCCGGGCGCCTTCCTTCCCAACCCCTTTCACCGTCACGCCATCCCCATGCTCCAGACCTTCATCAAACACTCTGTCTTCACAGTCATGCTGATGGCGGCGGTCGTCGTCTTCGGCCTGTACGCCTATCCGCGCATCGGCGTGGACCAGTACCCCAACGTCGACATCCCCTACGTCTCCGTCACCACGCTCCTGCCGGGCGCGGACCCCGAGTCCATCGAGAAGAACGTCACCGACCCGCTGGAGGAGGCGCTCAACACGGTCAACGGCGTGGATGAGCTCAACTCCATCAACCTGGAGAACGTGAGCCAGGTGACCATCGCCTTCAAGCTGGGCACCGACGTGAACACCGCGGCCCAGGACGTGCGCGACCGCGTGCAGGCCACGCTGCGCTCGCTGCCGGACGACATCGAGACGCCCGTCGTGGAGAAGTTCGACATCGGCGCGGCGCCCATCCTCACGCTGTCGCTCTCCGGCTCCCTGCCCGTGGACGAGCTGACGCGCGTGGCGGAGGACGTGGTGAAGCCCGCCCTCCAGAGCCAGCCGGGCGTGGGCAGCATCGGCGTGGTGGGTGGCCGGAAGCGGGAGGTGCAGCTGGTGGTGGACCCGCAGCGGCTGCGCGGCTACGGGCTGGCCGTTGGCGACGTGAGCCAGGCGCTCCAGTCGCAGAGCGTGGACCTGCCCGGCGGGCGCACCACCCAGGGCGGACGTGAGCGCATCGTCCGGCTGACGGCGGAGGCGCGCAGCGTGGGAGAGATTGGCGACATCATCGTCGCCAGCCCCAACGGCACCCCGGTGCGCGTGCGGGACGTGGCGGCGGTGGTGGACGGTGCGCAGGAGGCGCGCGGCCTGGCCCGCTCGGACACGGGCGCCGCCATCGCGCTCGTGGTGCGCAAGCAGTCCGGCGCCAACACGGTGCAGGTGGCCGAGGCCGTCAAGGAGTCCCTGGCGGAGCTCAACGCTCAGCTGCCCGAGGGCGTGACGGTCAGCACCATCAGCGACAACTCCACCAACATCCGCGCGTCCATCCACGCGGTGCAGGAGGACATGCTGCTGGGCGGCGTGCTGTCCGTGCTCATCGTGCTGCTGTTCCTGCGCAACCTGCGCTCGACGCTCGTCTCCGCCATCGCGCTGCCGGTGAGCGTCATCGGCACCTTCGCGGTGATGGCGCTCTTGGGTTTCACCTTCAACATCATCACCATGCTGGCGCTGACGCTCTCCATCGGCCTGCTCATCGACGACGCCATCGTGGTCATCGAGAACATCGTCCGTCACCTGGAGGAGGGGAAGACGCCCATGCAGGCGGCGCTGGAGGGCACGAAGCAGATTGTCATCGCGGTGCTCGCGGTGACGCTGGCCATCGTGGCGGTGTTCGTCCCCGTGGCCTTCATGGAGGGCATGATTGGCCAGTTCTTCTTCCAGTTCGGCGTCACGGTGGCCGTGGCGGTGCTCATCTCCTACGCGGTGTCGATGACGCTCACGCCCATGCTCTCCAGCCGCCTGCTCAAGGGGCACGGGCATGGCGCTCCCACCAACCGCGTGAGCGCGGCCATCGAGCGCGCGCTCGTCTGGGTGGAGAACGGGTATCGCCGCGTGCTGGGCGCAGTGCTCAACCGGCGGGGGCTGGCGGTGGCCGCGGCGGTGGGCGTGCTGGTGCTGACGCTGGGCATGGCCCGCTTCCTCAAGTTCACCTTCATCCCGCCCTCGGACAATGGCGCGGTGCGCGTGACGCTGGAGCTGCCCGTGGGCTCCACGCTGGAGGACACCGAGCGTGAGCTGGCCACCGTGGCCCAGCAGGCGCGCACCCTGGAGGGCGTGAAGGAGACGTTCAGCACCGCGGGCGGCGGCACGCTGGAGGAGGTGCACAAGGGCGAGGTGCTGGTGAACCTGGTGCCACGCAAGGAGCGCTCCTTCGACCAGGAGACCTTCAAGGTCCAGCTGCGCGCCGCGCTGACGCAGCAGCCGGGCGTGCTGCTCACCGTGCAGGACGCGGCGGGCATTGGCGGTGGCCGCAACCAGCAGGTGCAGTACGTGCTGCGCGGCACGGACTGGTCCCAGGTCGTCGCCGGCAGCGAGAAGCTGCTCGCCGCGATGAAGGCCAACCCGGGCCTCACCGACGTGGACACCACGTTCCGCAGCGGCAAGCCGCAGTACGACGTGCGCATCGACCGTGAGCGGGCCGCGAAGCTGGGCGTGCCGGCCGCGCAGGTGGGCGTCTCGCTCCGTGCCTACCTGGGCCGCGACGAGTTCATGACCTACCGCGAGGGCGGTGAGACGTACGACGTGAAGCTGCGCCTGCCGGACGCGACGCTCGCCTCCGAGGAGGCGCTGGGACAGCTCACCGTGCGCTCCACGAGCGGGCAGCTGGTGGAGCTGCGCAACGTGGCCAACATCACGCCTTCGGAGGGCCCGGTGCAGATCGACCGGCAGAACCAGAAGCGGCAGATCACCCTGCTCGCCAACCTGGCCCCGGGCTACACGCTGGGCGAGGGCATTGCGTACCTCACGGCGCAGGCCCAGCAGGACCTGCCCCAGGGCGTGGTGGGCAACTTCGCCGGCAACGCGAAGGAGCTGGGCAAGACGACCGCCGCCTTCGCCACCGCGCTGGGGCTGGGCATCCTGCTGCTCTACATGATTCTTGCTGCGCAGTTCGGCAGCTACATCCACCCGTTCACCATCATGCTGTCGCTGCCCTTCGCGCTCATCGGTGCCATTGGCGCGCTGCTGCTGTCGGGCCACGCGCTGTCCATCTTCGCGCTCATCGGCGTCATCATGCTGATGGGCCTGGTGGTGAAGAACGGCATCCTGCTCGTGGACTTCACCCAGCAGCTGCGTGAGGCGGGCCGGAGCGCGCGTGATGCACTGCTGGAGGCCGCGCCCATGCGCCTGCGCCCCATCCTCATGACGACCATCGCGATGGTGGCCGGCATGGTTCCGGTGGCGCTCGCCAAGGGGGATGGCGCGGAGATGCGCGTGCCCATGGCGCTGGTCATCATCGGCGGCCTCATCAGCTCCACGGTGCTGACGCTGGTGGTGGTGCCCGTCGTCTACTCGCTGCTGGACGGAGTCTCCGCGCGCTTCAAGCGCCGCGAGGCGGACGCTCCGGTGGCGGTCCAACTCACGGAAGAAGGCGCGCACTGAGCGCGGCCATCCCCAAACCCTTTCAGCTCGACCCTCATCATGATCATCCCAGTGCTTCTCTCCAGCGTTCTGCTGACGCAGGCCCCCGGTGTGTCCGACCGGCCCGTTCAGACCCCCATCCCCGAGCCGAAGGTGGCTCCGGCCACCGCGTTCCCGCTGCTCTCCCTCGAGGAGGCCATCGCCCTCGCGGAGAAGCAGAGCCCCAGCCTCGACGCGGCCCGCGCGCGGCTCCAGCAGTCCCGGGAGCTGGGCAACAAGGCCTGGTCGGGCTACCTGCCCAACGTCACCGCGAGCGGTTCGTACACCCGGTACCCGAGGGACGTGTCGTTCGCGCTCCCCGGAGCGCCGGACCCCATCACCTTGCAGAAGAAGGACCAACTGGGCGGACAGCTCACCGCGCGGCAGGCGTTGATCGTCCCCACGTTGTGGCCGGCCATCCAGAACGCCTACCTGGGCGAGAAGGCGGCGGCGCTGACGGCGGAGAACACCCGGCGGGAGATCCTCTTCGCGGTGGCCCAGTCCTACCTCGGCGCCGCGAGCCTGCGGGAGGCCCTGGCGGTGAATGAGCAGCTCCTCGACGTCCGCCGGGGCTTCGAGCGCGATGCCGAGGCGCGCTTCCAGGCCGGCGACGCGGAGAAGCTGGCCGTCCTGCGCGCGACGCTGGACCGCAAGGAGGCGGAGCAGGCGGTGGTGCGCAGCCGCAACGCCTACGCCATCGCGAGGAGCGCCCTGGCCGCACTGCTCGCGCGGCCGGTGGACTTCGACGTGGCGCCACCGCAGGGCAACGCGGTCACCGTCCCCACCGAGGCCGGTGACGCGGAGGGCGCGGAGAAGACCGCGCTGGACCGGCGGCCGGACGCGGCGGCGGCGCGCCTCAACGTGGACGTCGCGCGCGGCGGCCGGAAGCAGATCCTCTTCGAGTACCTGCCCAACCTGTACGCCAACGGCAACTACTCGGCGGCGAACACCGCCGGGCTCACCGGCCAGAGCACCACCTGGACGGCGGGGCTGTCCCTGTCGTGGACGCTGTTCGACGGCGGCCTGCGCGAGGCCAACCTGCGCGAGTCCTCCGGGAAGATCGCCGAGGCGAACGCCAACCTGCGCGGCCTGGAAGAGAAGATTCGCGATGAGGTGCGCAAGTCCCGCAGCGAACTGGAGAGCGCGGAGGTCAACCTCAGCACGGCCGATGAGCGGGTGAAGCTGGCTTGGGAGAGCGCACGGCTGGCGAAGCAGAACTTCGACGCCGGGGCCACGACGTACCTCCAGGTGACGGACGTCAACGCGGCGCTCGCGAACGCCCAGCTGTCGGCCGTGGCCGAGTCGCTCAACGTGCGGCTGTCCCGCCTGGCGCTGATGCGGGCCATGGGCCTCTTCGACCCCACGGGCCACTCCCTGGTCCAGCCGTAGCCACGGCGGACAGGTTCCTCCTGCTGGCCATGCTGCACGTCGTGGGGCTTCCTGACCTGGCCCTGGCGCAATCCTCCCCGGTGGGGTTCGGTTTCTAGCCGCCCTTCGGGGCACGGGCTTTCAAGATGACGGTCTTGTCACTCATCCCCAGGCAGCAGGCGGCCGTCATCGAGGCAGCGCGCGAAATCTTCGCACGCAGAAGCTTCCTGGAGGTCTTCCTGGGAGACATCGCGTACCGCGCGCGGCTGTCGGAGCGGCTGGTCCAGCAGCTGCGCGTGACGCCCCGGGCGCTGCGGGAGCTCATGCCGCTCGTGGAACCGCGGCTCGCGCGTCCCCCGGGCTCGCGAGGTCGCGATGCTGACGGCCATCTTCGAGGAGGGCAGGGAACAGGGCACCTTCGAGGTCCGCGACACCCGGGCTGCCGCACGAGCGCTGGCGCTGGGGTTCCAGCACGTCGAGTGCACGCTGCTGCGCGTCGGCCTGCCCCCGGGAGCGCTCATCCGTCCATGAGCGACGTGCGGTATCCTCGCGGGAAGGAGTGATTCCATCCCTATGCCAGGACCCCTCGTGAACCTCACCCAGCTGGGCCAATGCTCCGACGCCGAGCTCGAAGCGCTGCTGGAGCAGGCCGACTTCGGAAACTTCGAGCCTGGCCGGGACCTTCCGCCGCTGCGCGAACGGCTGCTCCGCCTGGAGCGCGAGCGCGGCCTCACGGAGGTCCACCGGCTCTTCTCCGAGAAGGTCCTGGCCGCGGGGGCACGGCTCGTGGAGAGCCCGCGCTACATCGGCGTGCAACACAGCTTCGCGCTCAGTCCGGATGGACGCCATCTCGCCATCGCGAGCGGCCGCCTCGACAAATTGCCCGGCGGAGACGTACGCATCTGGGAGCTGGCGACAGGGCGCGTGGTCGACGCCGTCGGGTTCGAGACGACGCAGGTCGGCTCCACGGGGGATCCCTCCTGCCTCCAGTGGTCGCCGTCAGGGGAGTGGCTCGGCGTCAACCTGGACGATGTCGTCGTGGGCGTGCTGAGGGCCTTCGCCGGAACCCCGCCTTCGTTCACCGCCGACGTCACCCGGCGCTGGGGCTCGCCGCCGGGGGCGGCTGTCATCAATCCCAAGACCGTGGAGAACAAGGGGCACCTGCCCGCCTGGTGCTGGTCTCCGGATGAAACCCAGCTGTTCATCTCCACCCCCGGCCCGGACGGCGCGCTGGGCTGCATCATCCCGTTCCGGGAAGGGGCCCGGGTCAACGAGGACGGTGAAGGGCTTCGCTGGTGCCCGGCCCGGTTGGACGGACGGCCTTCGAAATCGCAGCCGCATGCCTGGGTGCGGTGGAGCCCGGATGGCTCCCGCATCCATGGCTATTGCAAATACGAGTACGTGTCCGAGCCGCACCCCGACTCGGGCCAGGACGCCCATCCGTCGGCCTCCGTCATCGACGTGGGGAGCGGCGACCTCCAGTACCGCTTCGATGAACTGAAGCTGCCGGTGGCGTTCTCGCCGGACGGCGCCCGCCTGGCCTACGGTGAGGAGCCGTCCCGGCTCGCCAACGGACACACTGGCCGCACGGTGTCCGACCTGAGCAAGGACTTCGGTGCGCGCATTCTCTCGGTCGCGGAATACGTCTGGTCCCGCGACGGCCGGCGTCTGGCCGTGCTCCTCAACGGCTACGAGTTCCCGCAGGTCCTCATCTTCGAGAACGGCAAGTTCCTGTGCCAGATGGACCTGAAGCGCCGTTCGTTCGGGTTGGCCCTCAAGAGCGGCGACCTGGGCCGCTGGGCCTGGTCGCCGGATGGCTCCATGGGCGCATGCCTGCTGCGCGAGGGAGGCATGGCCGAGCTGTGGAAGCGTGAAGGACTCAAGGTCGAGCTATGGAAGGTGGGGTCCTCGCCCAAGATGCTCCGGCGGCTCGAGGGCGCCAACGGCATCGACGGACTGGCCTGGGGCGCGGACGGCATGCTCGTGGGAGCGGGGCCCCATGCCATCGCCTTCTGGGACGTGAACACCGGAGAGCAGCGCTCCCGCTCCTCGTTGGAGTTGGAGCCGGGCCGCGTGCCGCCCCCGAGCGACTGGAACCCCTGGCCGGACGAAGTCGCACGGTTCATTCCGACCGAGCGCGGCTGGGACTTCACGCGAGCGCAGCCGGACGGCACCGTGGAGTGTCCTCCGGGTTCGCGGGAGAAGCTCGAGCCCCGGCTGATGTTCTCGGTGGGGGGACGCCATGCCTGGCCCTGGCGCTGGGCCGAGGGGACCCCGCATGCGCGCTGGGATTCCGGGGCACTTTCGCTCGTCGAGCCCCAGGCGGAGGCCGCGTTCGAGGAGCGGCGCGTCCCCGTGCCCGAAGGCGAGACGCTGGCGGCGAGAGACGCCCGGCACGGGACGTGGGGATTCCTGAAGCAATACGAGGCCCCCACGCGGCCCCTGGATCATTACAGGGCCGACCCGGTGTTCACGCACGGTCCCGCCATCAGCCGCGCCAACCTCACGCCGTATCTCGGCAAGGGGGTGATGCTGCGCCAGACGCAATATGGGACGTGGTACGCGCTCGGGGCCCTGCTCGAGGTCTCCGACGAGGGAATCCTCATCCACCCGCGCGCTCCCATCGGCTCGTACCGCGAGCGGCTCCTGTCCTTCCGGGACATCCTCTGGATTGGACCGGCGGTGCCGCTCGACACGCCGGAGGGCTAGTGCCAGGTGCCCGCGCCGAAGCCCCAGCCGAAGTAGCGGCGGGACACGTCGGCGAAGCCGCTGACGCGCCACGAGGTGTCGGGCGAAAACAAGCCGAAGACGGACCATTGGAACAGCCGCAACTCCGCGCTGGCGGTGCCATGAAGACGAGGCCCGACAGTGTCGAAGCGGCTGGGTTCCAGGTAGCTGCCCGCGCGCAGCTGCAGCCGGTTTTCGAGGGGCTCCAGCTCGGCGCCGACGCGGGGTGAAATCGAGAGGTGCCGCCCGGAGCGCTCCAACTGCTGCGACAGGAAGGAGTCGAAGCCGATGGCATTCGGCACGGAGCCGCTGATGAGCACGGATCCGGTCAGCAGCAGCTTCGAGCGTGGCAGGGCCCTGTATCGTTCCGCGCGGTCCGGGCCCCACGGCATCTGGAGCGGGCGGTCACCGAACTGCCAGGCGACGCCCGCTTCAATCTCCCAGGGGAGCCGGACGGAGGCGGGCAGGTAGAGGCCGGCGACCTTCACGTTGCCAGCCTCGTCGGCGGTGGTCGGGCCGCCAGGGGTGAGGGGATGAGAAAAAATTAACGATTCTGATGCATCCAAAGGATGCATAAGCGCTGCTGTGCGAGCATGAATCGCCATGGCGGGGAGCAAACGGCCGCGAGTGCGTGTGCTCCGGCCGAAACGGAC
>NZ_RAWF01000639.1:0-453 GCF_003612075.1 Corallococcus sp. CA041A | reverse complement strand
AACTTATATAGCTTATTTATTTAGTTAATTATAGTTATTAAATATAGTTTATACGTATACGCTAGGTATTATTAACGTTAGAATATAATAAAGATATTCCTTTGTTACGTCTTATACATAGTCTTTTTATTTAAATACGTAATTAATATAATAATTATATATCCTACTTTAATTTAATAATGAATCAGTTAAGTTTAATAGGTAAGTTAGGTTTAATAAATTTAATAAATTTGAAAATTTAACGTAGCTTTATATAATTATGGTTAAAAGGATTATTATAAATTCAAATAACGTTTAATAAGTAAAAATTTTAAATCGTATTTGATATATTAGCTAATATATATATAAGAGCTCTTTTCGATTTTTTTTGGTTAGTATTCTGTTTTTTACTTAATAAACTATAAATACTATCCGAAAAATTATAACCGTTCCTTAGGTCTTATTTCGTTAACT
>NZ_RAWF01000638.1:0-453 GCF_003612075.1 Corallococcus sp. CA041A | reverse complement strand
GCTCTAGGTTCTTTTTTTTTAAATAAAGAAAGAGAGCTTACGGATTTCGACAGTAGCAGAACCTCAACCTTTCGAGTTAGGTTTATGAAAATCGTTGCTATACTTGGTCGCTCGTGGGCCAGTTTTCGGCTCAGACTATCCGTCAATGACACTGTAACCGCTGGCTATAGTTAAATGCATGTGAGACCAATGGTTACCTATCAACATGCTGTAGTAAATGCCATATAGCTAGGGATTGTAAAAGACAACCAAGACTAATGTACGTCCGGATTCGGGCCGTTACGCCATTTTTTCACCTGTATCGAAACAGTAAAGGGGATAGGGGACATCGTTGTCGAAGAAACCCGAGATTGCCAAGTAACATACAGAATTCGTACCTATACCGGTAATACTGCGTACTGCGCCTCCCCTGGGACGGCATGACTCGTGTAAGTAGGACGCGCGGAATAGTTA
>NZ_RAWF01000637.1:0-453 GCF_003612075.1 Corallococcus sp. CA041A | reverse complement strand
CTATTAATAAGCCTTAATATATCTAAAAGTAAAAGTCAAGTATTAAGAAATATAGATTTAAACTGGATCTATTTTAGCTAAGGTTATTAAAATATTATAAGTTCGGTAATATTATAATAATAATAATAATAATTCCCGTCGTCGTGATTATAATCGTAATAAAACCGGTTATAAATAACGGTACTAGTATTGTTTTGGCGTTTTTATTACTTGTAGTAATGGGAATCGGTAATATATTATTTAAGGACAATAAAGATTTCCCTTAATAAGTAACCATTTTTAGGTATTTATAGTGGTTTTATTACAGGTATTACGTAATCTTTCCGTAAAAGCTTTATTAACAGGATAAAAAACGGGAATTTAAAAAGGAATTCATTTATATTAACTGGTTTATGATACTGTTTTTAATCAGGACCTTGTTATAGCGGTAGTACTAATATAATGACTAGGTAG
>NZ_RAWF01000636.1:0-453 GCF_003612075.1 Corallococcus sp. CA041A | reverse complement strand
AGATAATGCTCTATTCGTCTACTAGTCTTTATGGCTTGTCCGTAGCTCATCACTAAGCCTTCAGCAGCGCCTTGATGGAAGGTCTGTCGGGTTTATCAGGCCCTCGGAACTCTTCACCATATAGAACGGGAAATGAACCGTCCGAGGCACTGCTGGCCTGCACAGGGTGACAAATAAAGTGAAATGCCACACTCAATTAAGCAGCAGTAACAGCTCAACGGCCCAGGCCAGTTGGCATCTTTAAATATGACCCTCCCACTTCATGTGTCAGAAGAATCGAGGACCCATCATCTATCTATCTGGCCCATTATGGAGCTCCAGCGTCAGTTTATCTGCCAGGGATACATACCAGAGTGTCCCAGCCTACTGGGAGAGGAGTGGCGTGTTTCCGTGACTGACTGTTTCACGAAAGGGGACCTTACCCGAAAGCACGTCCAGAGCTCACTCCAAGCT
>NZ_RAWF01000635.1:0-454 GCF_003612075.1 Corallococcus sp. CA041A | reverse complement strand
GTATTGGAGTTGGGATTGATAATTATGTTTACAAAACATTGCCATTATTTTTTGATGCAAGATGGCATTTTGGAAATGAAAAAAGAGGTTTCGTTTATGGGGATATTGGCTATGATTTTCCGCTAAAGAACAAACCGGGAAAAGAAATATTCGGGTATGATACGTATGATTTTACCGGAGGCATTTATGCTGATATTGGAATGGGTTACCAGTTTCCGATTTATAAAAGATCTTTTTTTGTATTTAGCTTGGGCTATTCTTATAAAAAATTACAAAACAAAATCGGGACGACAATTTGTCCTTTTATTGGTCCTTGCTTCGTAGATTATAGCAATTACGAATTTAGCTATGGCAGAATGATTTTGAAGGCGGGATTAATTTTTTGAGTGTTGTCATCTTTTAGAAGAATCAATTGATTCACTGCAATAGATTAATCTGCGGCAATCATTATAAA
>NZ_RAWF01000634.1:0-455 GCF_003612075.1 Corallococcus sp. CA041A | reverse complement strand
GTACCTAATCTGTATGCAAGTGTTGTCCACACTAGGGTAGGCGGTAGGGCAGTTAGCAGGTTATGTATGTATATCGCTAAGCAAATGAACCTTATGCACCAGGTGAAGAGATAACGGATACTAATTCTTCCCACCTACCTACCTAGGTACTTAGTGACAATCAAGTTCCATGCCCGGCACAGACCCGATCTTCAGTCCCCAAAGGAAAAAGCAAAGCCTGTAAACGGTTAAGCAGGTAGTGTAGGTAAGCACACAGGATGGGATGGGATATCACTCATGTGCCTCTCTGGCTCCGGGATTCACCGAGAAATACTGTAATTTAATAACTAAGTACCTACTCTAACTACTACCCTGTCAGCCTGTTCATTGTACATAAGAAAGGCTAGAATAAGTTATCCTAGTTGGCATCTCCCGCTAGAGGGGTCATGGCACGTCTGAATGGCCCCATTCAGGCC
>NZ_RAWF01000633.1:0-455 GCF_003612075.1 Corallococcus sp. CA041A | reverse complement strand
GTCATTGTCCGGCAATGTGCGCATGCCTTCCACCTTGTTGTCAGCAAATGCCGGGCCTAATGACGAAAAGTGATGTTGTTGTGAATTTATAGTCGTTTTGGTTGGATGGCAATCTGGCTATAGTGGTTCCCAATCTGTGTATGGAGGACACGATGTCTCTACGTTTGGGCGATATCGCCCCTGATTTCGAGCAGGATTCAAGCGAAGGCCGCATCAAGTTTCATGAGTGGCTGGGCAACAGCTGGGGCGTGCTTTTCTCGCACCCGGCCGACTACACGCCCGTTTGCACCACCGAACTGGGCCTGACCGCCAAGCTGAAGGACGAATTTGCCAAGCGCAATGTCAAGGCGATTGCGCTGTCGGTCGATTCGGTCGAGTCCCACAAGGGCTGGATCAACGATATCAACGAGACGCAGAACACCAGCGTCAACTTCCCGATCATTGCCGATCCCGAT
>NZ_RAWF01000632.1:0-455 GCF_003612075.1 Corallococcus sp. CA041A | reverse complement strand
AAGAAGTTCAATGACTAAGCCACGGTCTATGCGGGTATCGATACGCCATCAAACGTCACCACGTACTTGCGAGTGGAAGACCTTTCCAGTCTTACCTGCCAACTTCCTCCGTGCGCTCCTGAATGCAAATTAACCTTGCAAAACTGCGAAGCCCCTCTGTGTAAAATCATGACCGATGCTACGTATAATGGGTGGTAAACAACTCGGGATGAAAAGGGGTGCCAAGTCAAAGTGGATAGATACTGGATGCGAGTTCCCAGCCATATGTAAGTCGAATCACTAAAGTGAAATTACTTCTTCGAGCCCGCAATGGTATTAGGAAAGGCGGCAGCTGCACGATTGAGGCCGCGAAGAGGGTCGGGAATCTGACCGGCCTTCAGAGTCTCGATATACTCGTCCATGATGGACAAGTCCTTGATATCCTGCTGGCGGGTGCGGTTTAACCAGTACTCGAA
>NZ_RAWF01000631.1:0-456 GCF_003612075.1 Corallococcus sp. CA041A | reverse complement strand
GTTCCCAATCATCACCATCTTATACAATGTGAACATTTTTGCTAACCTGGTTTCTTCCGTTTCTTCTCCACCCTCCTTCACAACGTGGATACCATCTTCGCCGATGTCCCGGGTAGTGGTCGAACTGATTTTCTCCTGAGGCTCGCAGAGACGTTCCTTCTCCTTAGTCCCCAACGATTCCCCGGGTTCTATTATGCCTGGTTGTCTCTTATCTCGCACCGGCGCTTCTTGCCGGATCTACTCCTGCTGGATGCCAGGGGTGGATGGGTCCCATTCACCAAGATTCTATCGACTTTGCTGAGTTACGTCTGTGAGCACGTGAAAGCCGTCGACGTTCCGGACTTGATCAAAGACTACTACCGAGGAACCATGAAGGTATTGATCATACTTCAGCACGACTTCCCGGAATACATGTCAGAAAACTGCATGCGACTGGCTGGTGCTATTCCCCACCAC
>NZ_RAWF01000630.1:0-456 GCF_003612075.1 Corallococcus sp. CA041A | reverse complement strand
ATCGAGGAGCAAGCGAAACGGCTTTCTTAATGCATTCTAGTCCTTCTTTGAGCCGATCCAATTCTTGCAAAGCCAATCCACGTCCATACCATGACGAAGCATCAGACGGTGCAACTGAAATAAGTTCATCGTATTTTGCAACCGCTTCTTTAAAATGCCCCGCTCTCCGCAGATATGTAGCCAACATAAGTTGATGGTAGGGATCGTGCGGATTAAGCGCCAGTGACTCTTGGGTCTTTTTTACAGCTTCATCATAGGACTCCATATCAGCCAATTTGGCTGCTTCGGCAGAACGCAGATTGGCGGCCTTAACATCTCGAGCTGGAACTCTTTTACCAGACTTCCACCGAGTGCAATTGTCCAGTGTTTGCGTAGTCATCTGCTTATTAGCAGTTTTTGAAAAGCCGGCATAAGCAGCTTCCATGTCCGCGATGGCCTCGTCCCAGCGATTAAGAT
>NZ_RAWF01000062.1:0-39178 GCF_003612075.1 Corallococcus sp. CA041A | reverse complement strand
CCCCCACCCCGGGCATGGGGCCCAGGAGGCTGGTGAGGCCCTGCTTGACGGCCAGGGCCACGAGCCCGCCCACCACCGCCGCGACGTACAGCCGGGGCAGCAGCCCCGAAGGCGGGCCCACGGGCCCTACGATGGAGCGCAGTTTGCGGCGCAGGAGCGTGGTCTCCACCCAGGCGACGATGCCGCTGGACAGGGTGAGGAACGCCGCGCCCAGCTCCCGGGGCAGGCCCAGCCGCTCCGGCAGCCACAGCGCCAGGAACCAGGCCTTCACGGTCCCCAGGGCCACGCGCACGATGGCGTAGCGCAGCGGCGTCTTCGGATCCTTCAGCGCGTAGAAGGCGGAGGCGTAGAGCCGGCCCACGGTGGACG
The DNA here is from genome assembly GCF_003612075.1 of Corallococcus sp. CA041A. Taxonomy (NCBI): domain Bacteria; kingdom Pseudomonadati; phylum Myxococcota; class Myxococcia; order Myxococcales; family Myxococcaceae; genus Corallococcus; species Corallococcus sp. CA041A. The sequence continues at coordinate 38,809 of NZ_RAWF01000062.1, read as the reverse complement.
CCACCAGGCCCACCGCCGCGCCCATCAGCAGGTACCAGAGGTAGCGCGAGTCCGAGGCACCGAAGCGGCCCGTCTGAAGGAGCGCGCCGCTCACCAGGTCCCCGAGGAAGAAGAGCGCGACGGCGGAGGGCACCACCCAGAAGGCGATGCGCCGCGAGCCCGCGTCGACGCGGCTTCGCAGCTTCGAGTGCGCCTGGGCATCCCCTTCCGCCGTGGCGCGCGCCATCTCCGGCAGCTCCGCGGCGGACACCGCCATGCCGAAGAGGCTCACCGGGATGAGGTAGATGGTCTGCGCGTAGAGGAGCGAGGACAGCGCGCGGTTGGAGATGAGCGACGCGAAGGCGGTGTCCACCCACGCGCTGAACTGCACCACGCCGCGCCCCAGCACCACCGGGCCGAAGTTCTTCAGCACCTGGCGCACGGAGGCGCTCGCCAGCGACACCACCGGGCGGAAGTGGCCCAGCAGGCGCATCACCGTGGGCACCTGCACCGCGAACTGGAGGAAGCTGCCCAGCACCACGCCGTAGGCCAGCCACTCCGTCACGGCTTCTTCCGCGGCGCGGCCCCCGGACGTGCCGTGCAGGCTGCCCACCACCAGCAGTGTGGCGATGATGACGACGTTCCACACCACGGGCGCCAGATAGGACAGGAGGAAGCGCCGGTGGCTGTTGAGGATGCCCAGGCACCACGCGCTCAGCACCAGGAAGCCCGTGCCCGGGAAGAGGATGCGCACCAGCCGCACGGCCAGGTCGCGCTCGCCGCCGTCGAACCCCGGCGCGATGAGGTCCACGAACAGCGGCGTGGCCAGCATGCCCAGCGCCACCATCACAGCGGTGGCCATGGCCAGCAGGCCGAACACCGCGCCCGCGACCCGGTCGGCCTCGTCCGCGTCCTTCTTGCCCAGCAGCTGGGCGTAGACGGGGATGAAGGAGCCCGACAGCACGCCTTCGCCGAAGAGGTTCTGGAGGAAGTTGGGGATGCGCAGCGCGGCCTTGAAGACGGCGGCGGCCTCCGCGTTGCCCAGGTAGTGCGCGAAGACCCGCTCGCGCACCAGGCCCATCAACCGCGACGCCAGGATTCCAATGGCCACCAGCGTCGCGCCCCGGCCTCCCGCGCTGCGTTCAGGGCTGGACGGAAGAGGGGCGGCCGGAGAGTCGGGCTGGGACTGCGGGACAGGTGCGGGGGCGGTCACGAAGAGGCGAACTCTATGTCCCCCGTTCTTCGGCATGCAGCAGGAAACCCTTCGACCGCTGTTTCACTTGACGCTCACCTCACAGGTTGCGAGGGTCCGCCCCCAATGGCCGGAAAGTCCGACACCGAGCGGTCCGACGTCGCGCGCATCCGCGCCGTCCTGGCACGCGAACTCGAGACCATCAACGAGTACGAGGCGTTCGCCGAGGACTCCTCCCTCCCAGAGGTCAAGGCCTTCTTCCTCCACCTGGCGGCGGAGGAGAAGGAGCACGTGTCCGAGGCGACCCACATGCTCCGCATGCTCGACAAGGGCCAGGACGCGCACTTCGCCAAGCCCTTCGTCCCCGGCCACTTCCAGGGCGCCGTGGGGGGTGTCCCCGCGGAGCCCGCCGTGCCCGCCGCCGAACCCGCGCCCCTGGTGACGCGCGCGCCGCCCTCGGTGGGCCGCCTGGCGAACGAGCCCCTGACGTCCCTTCCGCCTCAACGCCTCATCTACGGCGTCCCCGCGCCGCCGCCTTCGGCCAACGGCCATCCGCTCACCATCGGCAGCCTGCGCCGCGGCGGTGGAAGCGGTGGCTCCAGTGGCGGTCGTTAGAACCCTTTTGTTTCCTGCCTTCTCCTCTCCCCTCCTCTGCCGCCGCTCGTGACGGAGACACCGATGCCTGACTTCCTTGGACATGCCGAGAACCCGCTGCGCGAAGAGGAGTGGGCGCGCCTCAACGAGACGGTGATCCAGGTGGCTCGCCGTTCGCTGGTGGGCCGCCGCATCCTGGACATCTACGGGCCGCTGGGCGCGGGCGTGCAGACCGTGGCCTACGACGAGTTCCAGGGCGTGTCCCCGGGCGCGGTGGACATCGTCGGGGAGCAGGAGACCGCGATGGTCTTCACCGACGTCCGCAAGTTCAAGACCATCCCCATCATCTACAAGGACTTCCTGCTGCACTGGCGGGACATCGAGGCGGCGCGCACGCACAACATGCCGCTGGACGTGTCCGCCGCCGCTGGCGCCGCCGCGCTGTGCGCGCAGCAGGAAGACGAGCTCATCTTCTACGGCGACCAGCGCCTGGGCTACGAGGGCCTGATGACGGCCAACGGCCGCCTCACCGCCACGCTGGGGGACTGGACGGCGCCGGGCGGCGGGTTCCAGACCATCGTGGAGGCCACGCGCAAGCTCAACGAGGCAGGCCACTTCGGGCCCTACGCCGTGGTGCTGTCGCCGCGCCTGTACTCGCAGCTGCACCGCATCTACGAGAAGACGGGCGTGCTGGAGATTGAAACCATCCGCCAGCTCGCGTCAGACGGCGTCTACCAGTCCAACCGCCTGCGCGGTGAGTCCGGCGTGGTGGTGTCCACGGGCCGGGAGAACATGGACCTGGCGGTGGCCATGGACATGGTCGCGGCCTACCTGGGCGCCAGCAAGATGAACCACCCGTTCCGCGTGCTGGAGTCGCTGCTCCTGCGCATCAAGCACCCGGACGCCATCTGCACGCTGGAAGGCGCCATCCCGGCCGCTCCCCCAGCGCGCCGTTAAGTCGCGGTCCCCGCGCGGAGACTCATGGCCAAGGTCCTGGTCATCGATGACGAGACGAACCTGCGCAAGGTGCTGGCCGCCCTGCTGCGCCGCGACGGGTTCGACGTCACCGTGGCGGAGAACGGCGAGCAGGGCCTGGCCGAGTTCCACAAGAACGGCGCGGACATCGTCGTCACCGACCTGGTGATGCCCAAGCTGGGCGGCATGGAGGTCCTCGCCGCCGTTCGCACCGCCAACCCGGACGTGCCGGTGATCATCATCACCGCGCACGGAACCGTGGACTCCGCGGTGGAGGCCATCAAGGCGGGCGCGTTCGACTACATCACCAAGCCCTTTGATCAGGCGGAGCTGTCCTCCGTCGTGTCCAAGGCCGCCAAGACGAACGAGAGCGCCAAGCGCTCCGTGCGCGCGGACCACAAGGCCCGGTCCGCCATCATCGGCGAGTCGCCGCAGATCCAAGACGTCTACAAGATCATCGACAAGGTCGCGGACACGCCCTCCACGGTGCTGATCACCGGGGAGAGCGGCACGGGCAAGGAGCTCATCGCCACCGCGCTGCACGGCGCGTCCAGCCGCCGCGACAAGCCGTTCATCAAGATCAACTGCGCCGCCATCCCCGCCACGCTGCTGGAGAGCGAGCTGTTCGGCTACGAGAAGGGCGCCTTCACCGGCGCAGTCACGTCCAAGCCCGGCCGCTTCGAGCTGGCCGACGAGGGCACCCTCTTCCTGGACGAGATTGGCGAGATCCCCGTCGAGATGCAGGTGAAGCTGCTGCGCGCGCTCCAGGAGGGCGAGTTCGAGCGCGTGGGCGGCATCAAGACGACGCGCGTGAACGTGCGCCTGGTGGCAGCCACCAACCGCGACCTCCAGGCGGAGATCGAAGCGGGCCGCTTCCGCAAGGACCTGTATTACCGGCTGGCCGTGGTGCCCATTGGCCTGCCCGCGCTGCGCGAGCGCCGCGGCGACATCCCGATGCTCGCCTCGCACTTCGTGGACAAGTACAACCGGCGGCTCCACAAGAAGATCGAAGGCATCGCCGACGACGCGCTCGCGCTGCTCCAGGCCTATGCGTGGCCGGGCAACATCCGCGAGTTGGAGAACCTGATTGAGCGCGTGCTGCTCTTCGCGGACGGTCCCCTCATCACCGCGAAGGACCTGCCGGAGCCGGTGCGCGGGGGAGCGGGCGTGCAGGCGGGGGCACAGGTCGCCGCCTCGCTGGGCACGCTGGACGTCCCTGTGGGCGAGGTGGGCCTCAAGGACATCGTGCGAATGAAGGCCGCGGAGCTGGAGCGGGACCTCATCGTCAAGAAGCTGGACGAGACGGGCGGCAACGTCACGCGCGCCGCGCGCCTCCTGCAGATCAGCCGCAAGTCGCTCCAGACGAAGATGAAGGAGTTCGGCCTGCGCGACACCACCCCGGACGGTCAGGACGACGGCCCGGACGAGTAGCCTGGGGGGCCGAAATATCGCCCTTTCGCCAGCGGTTTCGGCCCCCGCGTACCTTCTTACCCTCAGGGAGCCTGAATGCGGCCGAATCTTCCCACCCTCGGTGGACCACCGAAGCGCAATCCCTTCGGACCGGTGGTTGCCGTCTCCGTCATCCTCGGCGCGGCCGCGGGTGGCGTGTGGTGGTGGAAACAGCGCATGGCGGATGTCCCCATGGACGTCGCCTCGCAGACCGCGTCCGCGCTGGACGCCGGCACCGTGGCCGCGGCCCCCGTGGCCCCGCCCGCGCCCACCGACCCCGTGAAGGCCGCGGGCCTGGAGCGCGTGTCCATCCGCATCGAGGGCCCGCTGGAGACGGCGCTCGTCCAGGCCTCCGACTCCACCGTGGGCCCCGCCCTGGCGCAGGTGGTGACGCGCACGCTGGTGTGGTGGGTGCGAGTCCCCGGCGAAATCCTCCGGGGAGACACGCTGGACGTGCTCTTCCAGCGCCGCCCCAACGAGGAGCCGCTGGTGTACGCAGTGCGCTTCGTGAGCGGCAAGACGGGCCAGACGCACCGCGCCTACCGCTTCACGCCCGCGGGTGAGGTGAACTCCCGCTACTACCTGCCGGGCGGCGACGAGCTGGAGCTGCGGATGGAGAAGTCGCCCATCGACAGCTACGAGCAGATCACCTCGCTCCTGCGCGACGGCCGCGGCCACAAGGGTGTGGACTTCCGCGCGCCGGTGGGCACGACGGTCCGGGCCCCCTTCGCGGGCGTCATCAAGCGCAAGAACTGGAACTTCGGCAGCAACGGCAACTGCATCGAGCTGGTGGAAACCGGGGGCAAGGGCCGCCGCGCCCTCTTCCTGCACCTGGCGGAGCTGCCCCGCACAGTCCAGCCCGGGATGCGCGTGAACGCGGGCCAGGTCCTGGCCCAGAGCGGCAACACGGGCCACTCCTTCGCCCCCCACCTGCACTACCAGCTCATGCTGGGCGAAAACCGCGTACTGGACCCCTTCGACCAGCACAAGACCTTCCGCGCGTCCCTGGCGGCCGCACAGAAGGGCGCCTTCGACACCGAGGTCCAGCGGCTGGATGGACTGCTGGGAACGTCGGTCGCGGGGAAGTAAAGCCCCACCCATTTCTTGACACTCCTCCGACGGCACGGCTAGCTGGCAGGCCTGAGCCGTGGTCGTCGGAGGTAGTGGATGCACAGGTTTCGTGCCGTCATCGCCGCGCTGACGCTGGGCGTGCCTTTCGCCGCCAGCGCGGCGGAGATCACTCGGATTGCTTCCTCGTTCGAGGATGATGATCCGTTCGACCTCTTCCTCGACGTGGGCTTCGAGCGCACGCAGACGCGCGCGAAGATCGTCCGCGAGCAGCTTCGCGACGGCGACGCCACCAACGTCCCGGAGGTCAACGAGCTCTGGTACAAGGGCGTGGACGCGCGGCTGAATCTCGCCGTCGCCTTCGGTCTGTGGAAGGACCTGGAGTTCAGCTTCAAGCTGCCCATCGTCTTCCAGCAGAACGAGACGTGGAACTTCGTCTCGGGAACGACCCAGGGCAACTCCACCATCACGAACAGCTGCTTCAACGCGGACGGATCGCTCTATCTGGACGGGGTCGAGGGCTGCGTGGGCCGGCTGTTCCAGGTGCCCCAGGAGAGCTACCGCGGCGGCCTGGGCAACGTGCACTTCGGACTGGCGTACGCCTTCTTCAACCAGGAGAAGGACGACACCAAGCCCACGTGGATCGTCGGCATCGACTACGAGGCGCCCACCGCCAAGCAGCGCGACCCGAGCCTGGACAACACCGACCCGGACGGCGATCGCGGCAACGTGGGCGACCGCGTCCACAAGTACCAGCTCTACACGACCTTCTCGCGGAAGATGGGCGTGGCGGAGCCGTACTTCAAGGCGTCCCACACCATCCCGGTGCGCGGCCCCGGCGCCTATTCCAACTGCGACCAGTCCAGCGCCCCCCCCCCGGGTAACCTGGGTGCCCCGTACAACTGCTACCGCGAGCCGTGGACCCGCCAGGAGACGGGCATCAAGGCCCCCTCGCAGACGGCGCTCACCTTCGGCATGGAGCTGGTGCCGTTCGAGAACGCGGCGAAGTCCCAGAAGTTCACCCTGGACCTGCGGCTGCTGGGCAACTACGTGGGCCGCGGCCGGTACTACAACGAGCTGAGCTCCGCGCTGCGCAAGCTGCTCACCTCCGACGACTACCTCCAGGTGGGTGGCCAGGTGGGCATCACCGCGCGTGCAGCGGAGGCCTTCACCATCCGGGCCTCCGGCAACTTCCTCTACAACACGGACCACCTGCTCACGACCGAGGCCATTGGCCAGGACCTGAACGGCGACGGCACCGTGGACACCGCCGTGGGCTCGCCGGAGCTGAACCCCACGTTCGACTGGCGCTACGACCTGGTGTCCCGCCGCTTCCGGGCCATCCAGAGCACCACGTTCCGCTTCGACCTGGGCGCGACCTTCAGCTTCTGAAGTCCCGCCCGGAGCAGCGGTGGGCCTCCCCTACCGCTGCTTCAGCCCCAGGCCCAGCCGGTACACCTCCTGGCCGGGCCACCCCGCGCGGCGGGCCAGCTCCGTGCTCAGCGGCTTGAGCTTCTCGCCGCGAGCCAGTCCCGCTTCCAGCGCCCGGCGCAGCTCGTCCTCGCTCCAGCGCTGCTCGCCGGTGCGGCCCTCCACCAGCACCACCACCTCGCCCCGGGTCTCCTCGCCCGCGTAGCGCGCCACCAGCGCGGACAGCGGCCCCCGGACGAACTCCTCGTGCAGCTTGGTCAGCTCCCGCGCCACGCATGCGCGGCGGTCGCCCCAGGCCTCCTGCAGGTCCACCAGCGTCTCCGCCAGACGGCGCGGGGACTCGTAGAGGACGCAGGTGGCGGACAAGGGGGCCACCTCGTCCAGCATGGCCCGGCGCTCCGGCCCTTTGCGCGGCAGGAAGCCCAGGAAGTGGAAGCGCCCGGTGGGCAGGCCCGAAGCGCTCAGGGCGGCCACCAGCGCCGTGGGGCCGGGCACCGGCTCCACCTTCAGGCCTCGCTCCAGCGCCTCCGCCACCAGCTTCTCGCCCGGGTCGCTGATGCCAGGGCTGCCTGCGTCGGTGACGAGCGCGCAGTCCTCCCCCGCCTCGATGCGGTCCAGGATGCGGCCGGCGCGCTGCCCCTCCGCGAAGGCGGGCAGGCTCACCAGGTCCTTCCCGGTGATGCCGAAGTGGTCCAACAGGATGCGCGAGTGCCGGGTGTCCTCGCACGCGAGGAGGCCGACGGTGCGCAGCGTCTCCAGGGCCCGGGCGGTGACGTCCCCCAGGTTCCCGATGGGCGTGGCCACGAGGTAGAGCGTTCCAGCCAAGGGACGGATTCCTTTACATGCCAGCGTCGAAGGCGGCGGGCAGGTGCTCCACCCGGGCGTGCTCGCCCTGGCCCACGACGGAGATGACGTCAAAGCGCACCATGCGCCCGTCGATGCCGTTCTGGAAGAGGTAGTGCAACGCGGCCTTCACCACCCGGCGCTGCTTGGCGAAGGACACGGTGTGCGACGGGTCTCCCCACGCAGAGGAGGAGCGCATGCGCACCTCCACGAAGCACACGAGCTCCCCTTGCTCCGCCACGATGTCCAGCTCGCCGTAGCGGCACGTCCAGTTGCGCGCCACCACCCGGAAGCCCTGCGACTCCAGCAGGCGCACGCCCTCCGCCTCCGCCACGTCGCCCACGTCCCGCCGCGTCCCCATTTCCGTCCCCGCCGCCCCTCGTGATTCCGGCGGCGGCTAGACGTTAACGGTGCCGTCCGACATCTGGCCGAAGCCCGGGTGGGCGGTGACGTGCAGGACCTGCGTGAGCGTGCCCAGGTGCTTGAGCATGCGGGCGACGAGGGGCAGCTTCGCCTCGTCCACGCCCGTCAGCACGTCGTCCAGGAGGAAGGGGCGCTTCACCCGGGCGCACGTCTTCTCCACCACCGTCAGGCGCAGCGCCAGGTAGTAGAGGTCGATGTCCTTCGGGGACAGCTCGCCCACCGGGATGCGGCTGTTCTGGGTGAGCAGGAAGGCGTTGCCCTCGCGGTCCCACTCCACGCCCTGGTAGCGCCGGTCCGTGAGCGCGGTGAGGTACTGCACGCAGCGGTCCTTCAGGAGCGCCTGCACCGACAGGATGTCGGTCGTGAGCACGTCCGCGGCCTGCGACAGCACCAGGGGGGACGGATCCTCCAGCGGATCCACCGGCACCGGCGTCTGGCCAGGAGCCGCGGCCACCTGCACCGGAGGCGCCTTCGCCAGCGCGATGGACTCCTTCAGCCGCGACAGCTCCCGCTCCACCTCGCGCAGGTCGCGCACGTAGGTGCCCTTGGCGGTCAGCTCCGCGTTGAGCGTCTCCTGCTGCGCGCGCAGCTCCTGTCCGTCGCGTATGGCGGCCTGAAACTCGGGGGAGGACTCGTACTCCTCCAGCTGCGTCTGCAGCTCTCCCAGCCGGATGCCGAGCAGATCCTTCTGCTCCAGCGCGGCGGGGATCTCCGTGTGGGACTCCAGGTTCAGGGCCTTGATGGCCATGCGCACCGGAGCATCCTCGAGCTCGAACTCGTCGAGGATCTTCTTCTGCCGTGCGTCCTTGCGGTTGTCCTTGGAGCCCTTGCGCGTGGCGTGCTGCAGGTCGTCCACGTAGCGCAGCGCCATCCACGCGGCCGTGCCGAAGGCGGGGATGTTGATCAACGCCAGGTAGCGCCACATGGGCTGCGCCGCGACGATGCCCAGGCCCACGCTCAGGCCCATGAAGAGCACGCCCGCGCCCAGGCCGCCCCAGAAGAAGCGGTTCTCGGTGAGTGGCGGCACCTTCAGCGACGCGTCTTCCTGCTCCGGCTCGCGGTCCGTTTCCAGCCGCGCCAGCGCCTCGTCCCGCCGCGCCACCGCCTTCGGATAGCGCTTCACGCGCGTGAGGATGTCCAGCGGTAACCCCATCGACTCCGGCGAGGGCGCCGCGCGCCAGGCGGCCTCCGCGCGCGAGATGGCCTCCTTGAGGCCCTCGCCACCCTTGAGCTTCGAGTCCGCCTCGAAGATGAGCGATGCCAGCTCATCCACCTTGAACTGGAGCTGATCCACCTCCTTCGCGGTGACGAGCTCCTTCTGCAGCACCTTCACCTTCGCCTCGGCGGCCGGGACGTCCTCCGCCGGCGCCACCTGGGAGGCGGCCGCCAGCGACGGCGTGGCCCCGGAGGCCTTCGCGCCCGCGGCAGCGGCGGCCTTGGCCACGCTCTTGCGAGGCCGGCGCGACGGCAGCATCACCAGTTGGAGGCAGTACACCTGTTCGAAGGTGGTGCGCGGAGGCAGGCCCGCCTGGCCGCGCAGGTACTGGTTTATCTCCGACACGTCCGTGGACACGAGCTCTGGCTGGCTGGTGGCGGGATTGAGCCGGTGCAGCGATCCGGAACCTCCCAGCTCGCGCAATATCCGGTACGTCATCCCGTCCTGGCCCACGAACGTCAGCGCGGCCTTGCCGGAGCGTCCCGCCGAGCCCACCAGGCTTGAGTCCCCGCCGCGGCCATCCGCGAACAGCAGCGACAACGCCACGTTCGCCAGCGGCAACACGTCCGCCGTGGGCGGCTTGAGGATCAGATACCCGCTCTTCAGCGGGAAGCGCCCGGCGGGAGAGAACCCGCGGACGTTCTGGATGGCGACCTCGACGAAGTGCATGGCGCGCGCAGTCTAGCCCGAACGAAAAAAGGAGCGTCCAGTGAAGGACGCTCCTTGTCTCACGCGGCCGCGAAGGCCGCGAGAGGGTTTCTGCGGACCTACTAGCCCGGAGCGACGGCGGACTTGGCAGCCTTGGCGGCGAGCTTCTCCGGGTCCACCAGCACGTCCACGCGCGAGGCCTTGCCCTTCAGATCGCGGAGGTAGAACAGGCGCTTGCGGTTCACGTCGCCGCGGGTGAGGACTTCGATCTTCTCGTAGCGCGGGCTGTGGATGGGGAAGATGCGCTCCACGCCGACGCCGAAGGACATCTTGCGCACGGTGAAGGTCGCGCGGTTCGTGCCCTTGGTCTTGCGGATGACCACGCCCTCGAAGGCCTGCACGCGCTCCTTCTCGCCTTCCTTGACCTTCCAGTGGACGCGAACGGAATCACCCGTGCGGAACGCGGTGATGTCCTTGCGCAGGAACTTGTTTTCGACGTGCTCGATGAGGCTGCGGCGCATAACGGACTCCAGAAAGCGGAACTTGACGCGTAGGACGCGTGGAAAAGAGCGGGCCGTCCTAGCAGAGACCGCCGGGACGAACAAGCCTGCAACGAAGGGTTCCGCGAGAACACTGAGGGTTACAACGCTTCTTCTTCCCTGGCGAGCAGTTTCTGATCCGCTTTGCTGAACACCAGCCGCGCGAACAGGTCAGGCCGCCGCTCCTGCGTGAGCTTGATGGCCTTCCACCGGCGCCAGCGGGCAATGCGTGCGTGATCGCCGGACTGGAGGGCGGCAGGCACCTCGGCTCCCCGGAAGACAGGCGGCCGGGTGTAGTGCGGATGCTCCAGGAGGTTCTCCTCGAAGCTCTCCGCCACGGAGGACGCTTCGTTGCCCAGGACGCCCGGCACCAACCGCGCCACCGCGTCCACCACCGCCATGGCCGCGACCTCCCCGCCCGTGAGCACGAAGTCGCCCAGGGACAGTTCGCCGTCCAGGAAGGGCATCACCCGCTCGTCCACGCCTTCGTAGCGGCCGCAGACGAGGATCAGACCGGCCTCGTGCCGCGCCAGCTCCCGCGCCGTGGCTTGCGTGAACGTGGGCCCCCGAGGGCTCATCAGCAGCGCCTTCGCCCCGGGCTGACGCGCCCGGGCTGCTTCGATGGCGGCCACCAGCGGCTCGGGCTTCATCACCATGCCGGCGCCGCCGCCATAGGGTGCGTCGTCGGTGACGCGGTGCTTGCCCTCGGCGTAGTCGCGCACGTCGGTGAGCGTGACGGAGATCAGCCCCTTCTCCTGGGCCTTCCCGAGGATGCTCGCGCCCAGGTAGCCGGACACCATCCCGGGGAACAGCGTGAGCAGCTCCACGCGGTAGCTCACCCGCCGTCTCCAGACTCCTCCGGCGGCGCGTCCGCCTCCAGATACTCCGGAGGCCGGATCACGATGCGCCCCGCCGGCACGTCCACCGCCGGCACGAACTCATCCGCGAAAGGCACCACCAGCTCCGGCCGGCCCTTCGCGCGGATCACCAGGTTGGGGACTTCACCGGTGGCCCAGACCTCCTCCACCGTGCCCAGGGAGGCGCCCTGCTCGTCCACGGCGTTCAACCCCACGAGGTCGCCCTGGAAGAACTCGCCCTCCTCGGGCGGATCCAGATCCTCGCGATAGACGAACACCTTCGCGCCCACCAATGCCTCGGCGGCCGTGCGGGACGCCACGCCCTCGAAGAACACCAGATCCTCCTTGTTGGCGGGACGGAAGGTCTCCAGGGCGTACTCGCGCTCCTCGCCGGAGCGCAGGCGCAACCAGACACGCTCGACGGTGCCGAGCGTCTCCGAGGCGGGGTCGAAGCTTCTGACCGCCACCTCGCCGCGCAGCCCGTGCGCACGGGCCACGTAGCCCAACTCCAGACAGTCCTGCGCGCTCACTGCGCGGCGTCCGGAGCGGGCGGCGCCGGGGGAGAACCCGGAGCGCGGCGATCGTCGAGTATCTCCAGGCGGACCTTCTGGCCCTGCTTCTGGGCGGCGGCGTTGATCAGCGTCCGGAGGGCGTTCACGGTGCGCCCATCACGACCGATGACCTTGCCGACGTCCTCGGGGGCGACCTTCAGCTCATAGAGCCGACCGCCATCCGCCTCGGAGATGCGTAAGGTGACCTGGTCGGGTTGATCAACCAGGGCCTTCGCCAGATACGTGAGCAGCGGCTCCACGTCTTGTCCAGACGGGGGCGTGCTCAGGCGGTGGTCGCCGGAGCCTGCTTCTTCGCCGTCTTGATCAGGTCCGCGACCGTCTCGGAGGGCAGCGCGCCGCTCTTCAGCCAGTAGTTCAGCCGCTCCTCGTTGAACTGCACCTTCGCGGGGCTGTGGTTGGGGTCGTAGGAACCGACCTGCTCCAGGAACTTTCCGTCACGCGGGCTGCGCGAGTCGGTGGCAACCACGTGGTAGTACGGCATCTTCTTGGCGCCCGCGCGGGCAAGACGGAGGACAACGGCCATGGAACGCTCCAGCGAAATCGTGTGACTTCTACGGTAACAGTGCGGAGGGCGCGCTCTTAGCGCCCTGCTGACTGGATTGTCAAGGAAGCTCGGGTGCTTATGTCACGTCGGGGCTTCCGCGGCCGTCTCGTCGCGATTGGCGAGCTGACCACAGGCCCCGGCGATGTCCCGGCCCCGGTTCTTCCGGATGTATGCCGCGACGTGAGCCTCGGCAAGGATGGCCCGGAATTCCTCGGCCCGCTGCTCGCCCGTCGTCTGGAACCCCAGGCCGGGGTTCTCGTTGTACGGGATCAGGTTCACCTTCGCCGGGATGTCGCGCAGGAGCTCCTTCAGCCGGTGCGCGTCGTCGTCGGTGTCGTTGAATCCTTTGAGCAGCACGTACTCGAAGGTGATGCGGCGGCCCTGGCGCAGGGGGAACTTGCGGCAGGCATCCAGGAGCGCCTGGATGTTCCACTTGCGGTTCACCGGCATCGTCTGGCTGCGCTGCTCGTCCGTGCTGGCGTTGAGCGAGATGGCCAGCTTGACGTCCGTCTCCTGGCCGAAGCGCTCAATCATGGGCACCAGGCCCACGGTGGAGACGGTGATGTGCCGGTGGCTGAAGTTGGGCCCCTCCTCCGACTGGAGGATGGCGAGCGCCGTCTTGAGGTTCTCGAAGTTGTGGAGCGGCTCGCCCATGCCCATGAACACCAGGTTCGTGAGCGGACGGAGCGTCTCCAGGCCCTCGTTGCGGCGCACCTCGCGGTTCACCGCGTGCACCTGGGCGACAATCTCCCCCGCCGTGAGGTTGCGCTTGAGGCCCAGCGTGCCCGTCATGCAGAACGTGCAGGCCATGGCGCAGCCCACCTGAGTGGACACGCAGAGCGTCTTGCGGTCCTCCGCCGGCATGTAGACGGACTCGATGAAGCGCCCGTCGCGCGTCTTGAAGCGGTACTTGATGGTGCCGTCGACGCTGCGCTGCTCCAGGTCCTTCACCAGCGGGACGATCTCCGCCTTGACCTTGAGCTTCTCACGCAGGACCTTGGACAGGTCCGTCATCTCCTCGAACGAGGTGGCGCCGCGCTGATGCAGCCAGCGGTAGAGCTGCGCCGCGCGGAACGGGCGCTCGCCCAGCTGCTCGCTCAGGAACAGCGCGAGCTTCTCGCGCGACAGGCTGGCCACGTCGACCAGCTTCGCGGGGGCCGACACCGGCAGGGGCTCGGTGACAGGAAGGGCTGTGGCGGTAGGCTCGGACATCGTTCAGTCGGGGCTAACGGAGGGCAATGGGGCGTGCTTCCCACAAGAAGGCACGGCAAGTCAAAGGAGTGCCCGCCCCCTCCCCTGCCTACCCCTTCGAGTCGTGGTGCTCGGCGACGCCGCGCTTCCAGTAGCCCGTCACCCGCATCCAGCTCTTGTTCAGACCGCGCTCGTTCACCAGGTGTTCCCGGATGGGCTTGAGCGACGTGGACTCGCCCGCCACGAACACGAACCCGTCCCCGGAGGGCTGCGTCCAGGCGCGCAGCGCGTCCTCCAGGTGCTTCGTGGTGCCGGCCTCCGCGCTGCCCCGGTGCAGCCAGGTGACCTTCACGTCCGCCTTGCTGGCGATGGGCTGCTCCTCCGCGGCGTCCGCGACCTCGATGAAGGCGAACGCGCGCTTGCCCGCCGGAAGCTCTTCCAGGCGCCGTGCGATGGCCGGCAGAGCGCTCTGGTCCCCCGCGAGCAGGTACCAGTCGAAGTCGTCCGCCACGTCGTGCGTGCTGCGCGGACCGCCAATGCCCATGTAGTCGCCGGGCTTAGTCTGCTGCGCCCACAGCGACGCGGGGCCCTCGCCGTGCAGCACGAAGTCGATGTCCAGCTCCCCGGCCTTCGGGTCGAAGCGGCGCGGCGTGTAGTCGCGCGACGCCGGCTTCTCCAGCCCCTCCGGCATGGACAGGCCGTGGGGCCCCACCACCGGCATGTTCGGCTTCTTCACGCCGGGCTTCGCGAAGAAGCACTTCACGTGGTCATCCGCGCCGGGGGACGTGAAGCCCTCCAGCTCCGGGCCGCCCAGCGTCACGCGCACCATGTGCGGCGACAGCCGCGTCACGCGAAGGACTTCCAGCAACCGCAACTTCACCGGGAACGGCCCACGACGGGCCACGCGCTCTGAATCGCCGCTCATGCGTGCTTCCTTGCCGATTGTGATTTTCATTATCGGTAGCAAGGACCGCCCGGCAGGGCAACCGGATACGGAGCGCGGAAAAGACGACGGCCCGGGTCCGCGCCTCGTGGGGCGTGGACACCGGGCCGCTGTCAGCAGGCTGGACGCTGCCTAGTACTTCTGGAGCTCGGTCTCGCGGAAGAAGTACGCGATCTCGTTCTTCGCGTTCTCCAGGCTGTCCGAACCGTGCACCGTGTTCGCGTCGATGCTCTGGGCGAAGTCCGCGCGGATGGTGCCCTTGTCGGCCTTCTTCGGATCCGTGGCGCCCATGAGGTCACGGTTCTTCAGGACGGCGTTCTCGCCTTCCAGGGCCATCACGACCACCGGTCCGGAGGTCATGAACGAGACCAGGTCCTTGAAGAAACCCCGGGCGCTGTGGACGGCGTAGAAGCCTTCCGCTTCCTTCTGCGACAGCTGCTGCAGACGGATGCCGACGGGCGTCAGGCCCGCCTTCTCGAACCGGGCGATGATCTCCCCGATGTGGTGGTTCTTCAGCCCGTCCGGCTTGATGATGGACAGCGTGCGCTCGATGGCCATGGTCGTTGGCTCCTCGTGTGTGTGTCGTGTGAAAGGTTCGGCTTAGCGCTTCGGGGGGCCGCGCTTGACGGCCTCCTGCAGCGTGGTGCCCAGCTCGGCGGGGCTGGCGGCCATCAGGATGCCCGCGGCCTCCATCGCCTTGATCTTCTCCCCGGCCGTGCCCTTGCCGCCGGAGATGATGGCGCCCGCGTGGCCCATGCGCTTGCCCGGGGGCGCGGACTGACCGGCGATGAAGCCGGCGATGGGCTTGGTGAACTCGCGCTTGACGTACTCGGCGCCCTCTTCCTCGGCGCTGCCGCCGATCTCACCGATCATGATGACGGCGTCCGTCTCAGGGTCGGCCTGGAAGAGCTTCAGCACGTCCACGAAGTTGGTGCCGTTGACGGGGTCGCCGCCAATGCCCACCGCGGTGGACTGGCCCAGGCCCAGCTGCGTCAGCTGGTGCACGGCCTCGTAGGTCAGCGTGCCGGAGCGGGACACCACGCCGATGCGGCCCGGCTTGTGGATGTGGCCCGGCATGATGCCGATCTTGCACTTGGCGCCGGGGGTGATGACGCCCGGGCAGTTCGGCCCGATGAGGCGCACGCCCGGCTTGCCCTGCAGGTAGCGCTTGGCGCGCACCATGTCGTTGACCGGGATGCCCTCGGTGATGGTGATGATGAGGGAGATGCCGGCGTCCGCGGCCTCCATGATGGAGTCAGCGGCGAAGGGCGGCGGCACGAAGATGACGGACGTGTTCGCGCCCGCCTGCTTCACCGCGTCGGCCACCGTGTTGAACACGGGGACCTTGCCCTCGAAGGAGGTGCCGCCCTTGCCCGGCGTGACACCGCCCACAATCTTCGTCCCGTACTCCAGCATCTGCTTGGCGTGGAACGAGCCCGCCGATCCGGTGATGCCCTGGACGAGGACCTTCGTGTTCTCGTTGACGAGGATGCTCATGGCGTTCTTTCAGGAAAGAGGGAGCGAAGGCCCTACTTGATGGCCGCCACGGCCTTCTCGGCCGCCTGGCGCAGGTTGTCCGCGGGGGTGATGGCGAGGCCCGAGTTGCGGAGCAGTTCCTTGCCCTGCTCCACGTTGGTGCCTTCCAGGCGCACGACGAGCGGGATCTTCAGCTGCACTTCCTTCGCCGCCGCGATGATGCCGTCCGCGATGACGTCACACTTCATGATGCCGCCGAAGATGTTGACGAGCACCGCCTTGACCTGCGGATCCGCGAGGATGAGCTTGAAGGCCGCCGTCACCTTCTCCTTGCTCGCGCCGCCGCCCACGTCCAGGAAGTTGGCCGGAGCGCCGCCCACCAGCTTGATGGTGTCCATGGTGGCCATGGCCAGACCCGCGCCGTTCACCATGCAGCCGATGTTGCCGTCCAGCGCGATGTAGGCCAAGTCGTGCTCCTTGGCCTGCGTCTCGCGGGGCTCCTCCTCCGCCAGGTCGCGGTACTCCAGCAGGTCCTTGTGCCGGTAGAGCGCGTTCTCGTCGAAGGTCACCTTCGCGTCGAGCGCCACCACGCCGCCGCTCTTGCGGATGACCAGCGGGTTGATCTCCACCAGGGACGCGTCCGTCTCCATGTACATCTTGTAGAGTGCGGTGCAGAACTGGACGAACTTGTTCACCGTGGGGCCCGACAGGCCCAGCCCGAAGGCCAGCTCGCGGCCCTGGAAGTCGGCGAAGCCCACCGTGGGGTCCACGACGGCGCGGAGGATCTTCTCCGGGTGCTTCTCCGCCACTTCTTCAATCTCCACGCCGCCCTCGGTGGACGCCATGAAGGTGACGCGGCTGGTGGCGCGGTCGAGCGTCACGCCCAGGTACAGCTCCTGGCCGATGTCGAGACCTTCCTCGATGTAGACCTTGTGGACCTTCTGCCCTTCCGGGCCGGTCTGGATGGTCTTGAGCATCATGCCCAGGATCTGCTGGGTGAGCGCCTTGGCCTCCGCGGGGCTCTTGGCCAGCTTCACGCCGCCGCCCTTGCCGCGGCCGCCTGCGTGGATCTGCGCCTTCACGACGACGACGGGCGTGGCGAGTTCCTTCGCCGCGGCCTCCGCCTCATCGGGAGAGAGCGCGAGGATGCCGCGCGGCGTGGGCACGCCATACTTCCGGAAGAGTTCCTTGCCCTGGTACTCGTGGATCTTCATCGAATCTCCGGGTGGGACGAGGGGAGACGAGGACAACCCCTACACGGGGCGTCAACGCGGGCCCTCATTGCGCAGAAAACGACGGATGGCAAGGCCGTTTGGCCTCCAGCGTCGCGACGGGACACAGGCGTGTGCCTCCAGGGATAACACCCGGTGTCCGGGCGAATGAGGCGACCTTCACGCAAACGGCCCCGCCCGGCGCCCCCGTGACAGGAGGCGCAGGCACGGGGCCGCGAGGAAGCCAGGTCAGCGTCCGGGAGGGTTAGCCCGGACCGGCGGAGGCCTTCTGCTCCTCTTCCTTGAAGAAGATGTCCTTGATGATCAGCTTGCTCACCTCGCGGTTCATTACCGCGATGGAGGTGGTGAGGGGGATCTCCTTCGGGCAGACCTTCACGCAGTTCTGCGCCTTGCCGCAGTCCTGGATGCCTCCGGGGCCCATGAGGGCGCGCGTGCGCTCCTCCGCGTTCAGCTTGCCCGTGGGGTGCATGTTGAACAGGCGGGCCTGGCTGATGGGCGCGGCGCCGATGAAGTCGTTGTCCAGCGTCACCTGGGGGCACGCCTCCAGGCAGCTGCCGCAGGTGATGCACGTGGACAGCACGTACATCACGGAGTGGTCCTTCTGCGACTGGCGCGGGCCGGGGCCCAGGTTGTACGTGCCGTCGACGGGGATCCACCCCTTCACGCGCTTGAGCGACTCGAACATGCGGTCGCGGTCCACGGTGAGGTCGCGCACCACCGGGAACTTCTTCATCGGCTCCAGGGTGATGGGCTGCTGGAGCTTGTCCACCAGGGCGGAGCACGCCATGCGCACCCGGCCGTTGATGTTCATGGCGCAGCTGCCGCACACCTCCTCGAGGCACGCGGAGTCCCACACCACGGGGGCCACCTTCTTGCCCTCCGCGGTGACGGGGTTGCGCTGGATCTCCATCAGGCAGGAGATGACGTTGGCGCCCTTCGCATAGGGAACCTTGAACTCTTCGAAGTGCCCGGGCTTGTTCGGGTCATCCTGCCGCCAGATGCGGAAGGCGATGGTCTTCGAGCTGACGGCGCTGGCCTGTGCGGTGTCCATGGTGCGGCTGCCCTTCCCTTCACTGCCAAATCAGGTGGCGGTGCCCGCGTGCGCCGGATGACGACGCGCGCGAGCCCGGAAAGAAAACGAACGCCTTACGCGTACCAGCGGGGCTCGGGGTCCAGCACGGGCGTGGGCAGGTCCTGGTAGGAGATCTGCGGGCCCTGGGCGGCGTAGGTGGCGATGGTCGTCTTCGCCCACTTCTCGTGGCGCTTGCGCCACAGCTCCATCCACTCCGGATCCTTGGTCGGGTCCTTCACCTTGGGCTCCGGCAGGGAGAAGTCCGGCTTGTAGTGGGCGCCGCGGCTCTCGTCGCGCAGGAGCGCGCTGGTGGCGATGACCTCGCCCAGCTCCAGCATGTTCCACACCTGGTTGGTGTACGACAGCGCGCGGTTGGCGACGACGCCCGTGTCCAGCACGTTGACGTTGTTCCAGCGCTGCTTGAGCTCGCGGACGCGCTCGATGGTCTTCTTCAGGCGGTCGTTGTAGCGGACGACGGTGCAGTTCTCCGTCATCACCTCGCCCAGCTCCTTGGCGATCTGGTACGGGTTCTCCTGCCCGTTCATCGCCTTGATGGTGGCGAAGCGGTCCTGCCAGTACTTCTTCGCGTCCGCGAAGTACTTCTCCGGCATCGCCGCGGCGCTGGTCTCCTGGCTCTTGGCGAAGGACACCATCGCCGGGCCGCCGATCATGCCGGAGTAGATGCAGGACAGGAGCGAGTTGGCGCCCAGACGGTTCGCGCCGTGGAAGGCGGAGTCCGCCTCGCCGGCCGCGTACAGGCCGGGGATGCGCGTGCTCTGGTTCACCGGGCTGCCGTCCAGCGGCGTCTGCGTGCGCGAGTCGGCCTCGAAGGAGACGTGCAGGCCGCCCATCGAGTAGTGCATGCCCGGGAAGATGACCATGGGCGTGTGGCGCGGATCATCTCCGACGAACTTCTCGTAGATCTCCATCACGCCCTTGATCTTCGCGTCGAGCGTCTTGGCCGGGATGTGCGTCACGTCCAGGTACACGCCGTCGCGCCCGCCCAGGCCCAGGCCCAGGTCGCGGCAGACCATGAAGATCTCGCGCGTCGCCACGTCGCGCGGCACCAGGTTCTTGTACTTGGGGTACTTCTCTTCCAGGAAGTACCAGCGCTCGCTCTCCGCGATGTCCCGGGGGTTGCGAGTGTCGCCCTTCTTCCGGGGCACCCAGACGCGGCCGCCCTCGCCGCGCACGGACTCGCTCATCAGGCGCAGCTTGTCCTCGCCCGGGATGGAGGTGGGGTGCACCTGGATGAACTCGCCGTTGGCGTACAGCGCGCCTTCCATGTACGCGCGGCCCGCGGCGGTGCCGGTGTTGATGATGGAGTTGGTGGAGCGCCCGAAGACGATGCCAGGGCCACCCGTGGCCAGGCACACCGCCTCCGCCGGGAAGGTGCGGATCTCCATGGTGCGCAGGTCCATGGCCACGCTGCCGATGCAGCGGCCGGACTCGTCCTTCACCGTGCCCAGCCACTCCCAGTACTCGTACTTGGTGACCTTGCCCTCCGCCTCGTAGCGGCGGACCTGCTCGTCCAGCGCGTAGAGCAGCTGCTGGCCGGTGGTGGCGCCCGCGAACGCGGTGCGGTTGTGCAGGGTGCCGCCGAAGCGGCGGAAGTCCAGCAGGCCTTCCGGCGTGCGGTTGAACGTCACGCCCATGCGGTCCAACAGGTAGATGATGCCGGGCGCCGCGTAGCACATGCCCTTCACGGACACCTGCTCCGCGAGGAAGTCGCCGCCGCGCAGCGTGTCCTTCACGTGGATGTCCGGGTGGTCGCCTTCACCCTTGGTGTTCACCGCGCCGTTGATGCCGCCCTGGGCGCAGACGGAGTGGGAACGCTTGACGGGGACGAGCGAGAGCACGTCCACCTGGTGGCCCGCCTCCGCCAGCTTGATCGTCGTCATCAGCCCGGCGAGACCGCCGCCCACCACCGTGAATCGCGCTGCTGCCGCCATCATCGTCTCCTTGACCACCGGCAGCCGGGGGGGTGCCTTCACGGGGGGCCGCTGAAGTCCTGCTTCGCGACGCTGCCCCGCTCCCGTGCCAGGTGCGAGTCCAACACGCTAGTTAACTTGGAAAAATACCGCCGCAAGGACGGTGCGCCCGGGGATAAGCCCGGATCATTCACGGCATCAGGCGGGGCCCGCCAGCAGCATTCCAGCGGGCCCGGCCGAAGACCGGGGACTACAGCTTCACGAGGTCGACGGTGCCCTTGACGGAGGTGAAGGACTTGCTCAGCTCGGCCTTCTCCGCCTCGTTCAGCTCCACCTCGATGATCTTCTCCACGCCGTTCGCGCCGATCTGGGCGGGGACGCCGAAGAAGAAGTCGCTGATGCCGTACTGGCCCTTGAGCAGGGCGGCGGCCGGCAGCACGCGCTTGCGGTCGAAGAGGAAGCTCTCCGCCATGGCGATGGAGGAGGACGCCGGGGCGAAGTAGGCGCTGCCCGTCTTGTACAGGCCCACCAGCTCCGCGCCGCCCTTGCGGGTGCGGTCGATGATGGCGTCCAGCTTGTCCTTGGCGATGAGCTGGGTCAGGGGCACGCCGCCCACGGTGCTGTGACGCACGAGCGGGACCATGTCGTCGCCGTGGCCGCCGAGGACGAGTGCCTCCACGTCACGGATGGAGCAGCCGAGGGCCTCGGCCACGAAGCACTTGAAGCGGCTGGTATCCAGCACGCCCGCCATGCCCACGACCATGTTGTCCTTCAGGCCGGCGATCTTGTGGAGCGCGAACACCATCGCGTCCAGCGGGTTGGCCACGTTGATGACGAAGGCGTCCGGGGCGTGCTGCTTGATGTTGCCCGCCACGTCCTTCATGATCTTCAGGTTGACCTCGAGCAGGTCCTCGCGGGACATGCCGGGCTTCCGGGGCACGCCGGCCGTGATGATGATCACGTCCGAGCCCGCGACGTCCTTCCAGTCGGTGGAGCCGGTGACGCGGCTGTCGTAGCCGTCCACCGCGGACAGCTGGTTGATGTCCAGCGCCTTGCCCTTGACCAGACCCTCGGCCGCCGGGATGTCGTAGAGCACCACGTCGCCAAGGTTCTTCTGGACCGCCAGCAGCGCCAGGTTGCCGCCGATCTGACCGCCACCGATGAGGCCGATCTTCTTCTTCTTGTGAGCCATGGTTTCGCCCTCCTGCTTTGGGGGTGGGGACTACATGTGCTTGATGATGGCCTGACCGAACTCCGAGCACTTCACCTCGGACACGGTCTCCTTCGTCTCCAGCTTCATCAGGCGCGCGAAGTCGTACGTCACGGTGCGCGCCGCGATGGCCTTGTCCATGCCCTTGATGATCAGGTCCGCGGCCTCGTTCCAGCCCATGTGGCGGAGCATCATCTCGCCAGAGAGGATGACGGAGCCCGGGTTCACCTTGTCCAGGTCCGCGTACTTCGGCGCGGTGCCGTGGGTGGCCTCGAAGACGGCGTGGCCGGAGACGTAGTTGATGTTGCCGCCCGGCGCGATGCCGATGCCGCCCACCTGCGCCGCGAGCGCGTCCGACAGGTAGTCGCCGTTGAGGTTCAGCGTGGCGATGACGTCGAACTCGTCCGGACGGGTCAGCACCTGCTGCAGGGTGATGTCCGCGATGGAGTCCTTGATGATGATCTTCCCGGCGGACACCGCGGCCTTCTGCTCGGCGTTGGCGGCCTCCTCGCCCTTGGCGGCCTTGGTCGCCTCCCACTGGTCCCAGGTGTAGACCTTGTCACCGAACTCACGCGCCGCGAGGTCGTAGCCCCACTTGCGGAACGCGCCCTCGGTGAACTTCATGATGTTGCCCTTGTGGACCAGCGTGACGCTCTTGCGCTTGAGGTCCACCGCGTACTGGATGGCCGCGCGCACCAGGCGCTCCGTGCCTTCCTGCGACACGGGCTTGATGCCGATGCCCACGTTCGCCGGGAAGCGGATCTTGCCCGCCTCCTTGGGGAACTCCTGCTTCAGCCAGCCCAGGAACTTCTCCGCCTGCGCGGTGCCGGCCTCGAACTCGATGCCCGCGTAGATGTCTTCCGTGTTCTCACGGAAGATGACCATGTCCACCTTGTCCGGCTGCTTCACCGGGCTGGGCACGCCCTTGAAGTAGCGCACGGGGCGCAGGCAGACGTACAGGTCCAGCATCTGGCGCAGCGCCACGTTCAGGGAGCGGATGCCACCGCCCACCGGCGTCGTCAGCGGGCCCTTGATGCCCACCAGGTACTCGCGGAACGCGGCGACCGTCTCGTCCGGCAGCCAGTTGTTCACCTGCTTGAAGGACTTCTCGCCGGCCAGCACTTCGTACCAGGAGATCTTCTTCTTGCCGCCGTACGCCTTCTCCACCGCCGCGTCGAACACGGCCTGCGAGGCCTTCCAGATGTCGCGGCCAGTGCCGTCGCCCTCGATGAAGGGGATGATCGGGTTGTTCGGAACGGTCAGCTTGCCGTTCTGCAGGGTGATCTTCTCGCCAGAGGGAGGCGCCATGAACGCAAACTCCTGATTGAGACCGGGGTATTGAGAGGCGGCGGATAGTCGGGAACCCGCCCCCGGTCGTCAAGGAGTTTGGCCGCACGTCCCCCTGGGTTGGATGCACCCGGGGCGTGCCGCGCTTATCGCAGCCAATGGTCCGGAAAGCAGGATCGTTATTCCGGAATTCGGGCGCGCCCTAGAAGCTCGCGAGCCCAGGAGCCGGCAGGACGACGCTCACGGCCGTCCCCTCTTCCAGGCGCTCTACCGCGAACTCCCCGCCCATGGCATCCACCAGCTCCCGCGCGCGGGCGAGCCGCCGCTGGGTGCTGCCCACGCGCAGGGGTGACAGCACCACCGAGCGCGTCTCCCGCTCAGAGAGGCTCACGCCCGGCATCACCACCTGGAAGCGAGGCCCCACGTCTCCGAAGTCGTCCGGCGGATCCACCACCACCCGCACGGAGGGCGCCGCCTGCGGGGCCACGTCCGCCGCGTGGGCGACGAGCAACAGGAGCACCTGCTCCAGGCGGCGCCGGCTGACCCGGGCGATCACCGGATCCTCGGGGAGCTCCAGCGCCACCTCCATGCCGCGCAACCGCCGCGTCGCGCCGAGCAGCCCCAGCGCGTCACGCACGCACACCGCCACGTCCACCTGGAAGACGTCTGGAAGGTCCACGGACTCGAGCCCCTGGCCACCGAAGGAGGCTCCCGCGCCCCCCGGCGATCCCTTCACATCCAGCGCTGCGCTCATTCGCGGCTCCCATCCCCGGCCAGTCCCAGAAGTACCGACCATAACGGCCCCCCCTGACAGGGTCCATTGCCCGTCAGCCCCGGACCGCCACCGCTTATTCACGTGAAGGAGGGTTACAGCCCTGCGCCATCTTGCTGATATGGATGCGCACGCTGGGTCCTGATTGCTCCTCGGAAAACCCGTATATGGTCGGTCAACTGCGACCCAGGGTGAGTCAGGGGCGGGGACGAAAAAACAGCCCAGGCATATAAATTCGATTTGACTGTTACGGCCGAGACCTTCAATATGTCTTCCCAGAATCCAGAGCCGTCAGCGTCTCCAGTGAATCAGGGAGGAAGTGTTGTGCTCGCAACATCGCCGACCACGAACGGTAGCGCTGCCCGCAAGAGGGGAGTCCTGACGATGGATGGAGGGATCCCAGCGTCCTCGAAGTTCCGGCATGCGATCGAATTCGGCAGTGGCGACGCGCTGCGCAACGTGATTCCCCTGCCCCCCGCTGAAGCCGCCCTGGATGACTCGGGCTACTCGCTGCACGGCAGCGGCCCCACGGCCATCACCTGCGCGGTGGGCCGGCCGGACGCGGTGCTGGGTGAGGTGACGCGGCTGTCTCCGACGGTGGTGTGGGTGGCCCCGCGGCAGCCGCTGGCGGAAGCGACCGAGTCGCGCACCTTCCCGGTGTACCTGGCGTGTAACGGCGCCACGATTGGTCCGCTCAACGGCGCCTTCATCCGGACGGACATGGACGCCCCGAACGCGCCGGTGGGGCTGCAGCTGGTGGGCGTGACGCTGGAGCAGGGGCGTCAGATCCTGGGCTTCCTGTCGGACGCGCTTCGCCAGGGCGTGGCGGTGCCGGCGGCCTCCGCGCTGCCCGTGCAGGACATCATCACGGACGGGGAGCGGATCCGCTCCATCTTCACCGCCATCTGCGCGTCCGGGAACAAGGGCGTGCTGCGCCGCCAGGGCCGGGTGGTGCGCATGGTGCTGGAGCGCTTCCACTCTTCTTCCGGTCAGCTGGAGTGGCGTACGGAGGAGTCCACCCCGGACTTCGGCGAGCCGGCGTACGACATCGACGTCATCGGCTACAACTCCGCGTACCGCCTGCGCGTGGAGACGGGCCGCACCGAGGGTGACCGCCTCTTCACCCCCCTGCCCGAGCAGCTGTTCCGCATCCGCCACCGCTGGCACCGCCGCGTCGCCGCCCCCGAGGGCGTGCACGCCCGGTTCCACCACCCGCTCTGGCGGGAGCAGGGGCTGATGCGCCGCGAGGTGCTGGACCTGTCCTTCTCCGGCCTGTGCATGCGCTGCCAGCCGCAGGACCTGCTCTTCCCGGGCCTGCTGCCGCCCCTCATCGAGCTGGAGCTGGGCGACGGCCAGCGGGTGAGCGTGCGCGGGGAGATCCGCTACGTCAGCGGCATGCGCGCGGACGGCACCGTGCTGTGCGGCCTGAGCGTGCTGCCCTACTCTTCCGACGAGGCGCGCTGGGTGCGCTTCGTGTCCCAGACGATGTCTCCGGCCACGCGCACCAGCGAGGGCCTGGTGGATGAGCTGTGGGACCTGTTCAACCGCTCCGGCTTCTTCAGCCTGGGTGGCAGCACCCCCGCGGAGTTCGAGGAGCTGAAGCAGAACTTCGCGTCGCTGGCGAAGCGCGCCGCGGAAGTGCCGCAGCTGTTCTGCAACGCGGTGTGGCCGTCCGAGCGCGGCATTGAAGCGACGCTGTCCTTCACCAAGCCGTACCGCAACGCGTGGCTGGGCCACCAGGTGGCGAAGCGGCCCGGCAAGCCGCCGGAGGGGCTGAAGGAGGCGGGCGCCATCATGCGCGACCTCTACCTGCGCACCTTCGAGCACCCGCAGAGCGACCCGGACTTCCACTGGGTGGTGGCCTACGTGGAGGCCCTCAACCCGTGGATCAACAAGGCGCACGTGAAGTACGCGCAGCGCCAGATGGAGGCCGGTTCGCCCCTGGCCTTCACCCGGAAGATCCAGAAGATGAAGGCCTTCAGCAACGAGCTGACCGGCCGCGTGCACCCGTACACGGTGGGCCCCGCCACCGCGAGCGAGCTGAGCCTGCTGGCGGCGACCATCGCGCAGCAGTTCCCCGAGTGCTACGTGCAGTCGTTGGACCTCACCCGCGACCGGCTGGACATGGGTCCCGTCACGGCGAAGTGGAAGAGCTTCGGCATGGAGCGCGAGCGCACCGTCCTGGTCGCCCGCCGCGACGGCGTCCCCCACGCCGCCGCCGTGGTGGAGCTGGGCCAGCTGGGCGCGAACCTCTTCCGCCTGCTGGACAACACGCGCCTGTTCTCCCTGCTGGGGGATGGAACGCGCGCGTACTCGGCGCTCCTGGACGCGGCGCGCCGCTGGTACGCCGCGCGCAACCGCCCCTCCTTCCTCTATCTGCGCGAGGACGAGGGCGGCGACTACGTGCAGGAGTGCGGCCTGCACGACGGACCGGATCCCTACCTGTGGATCATCTCCGCCAAGCTCGTTCCGGACTTCCTGGAGCACATCAGCGAACTCACCATCGGGCGCCGTGGTGCCCACTCCCGTTGAGGATTCCCCCCATGACCAAGCCCCTCGTCGAAGAGCAGTACCTCCCCCACGTCACCGACGTCCGTCACATGCTGGCGACCGGTCCCCACGTGACGACGCTGCTGGACCCCAACGTGGAGCCCGCCCTGCTGGAGGCCTTCCTCATCCAGCTGTGTGCCCTGGGCGTCTACATGACGGAGCCCGTGGACGGGTGGATCCGCCGCGCCGGTGAGGCGTGTGTGAAGGCGGGCATGGTGGACGTGGGCGAGAAGCTCATCACGCACGCCAAGCACGAGGCCGGTCACCACCTGATGATGGTGGAGGACACGAAGAACCTGGTGGCCAGCTGGAACGCGCGCCGCTTTCCCAAGCTGGACGCGGAGGCCCTGATGGCGCAGGCCCCCACCCCGGCCATGCAGGAGTACCGGCAGATCCACGAGGAGACCATCGCGGGCCCCATGCCGGGCGGCCAGGTCGCCATCGAGTACGAGATCGAAAACCTGTCGGTGGTGTTCGCGCCCCGCCTCATCGAACAGTGCAAGGCCGTGCTGGGCCCGGACGTGATGAACTCGCTGTCGTTCATCAAGGAGCACGTGGAGCTGGACGTGGGTCACACGGCGCTCAACGAGGTCATGCTCAACAAGTTGCTGGGCCAGAAGCCCGAGCACGCGGCGACCATTGCGAAGACGGGCGCCCGTGCCCTGGACATCTACCTGCGCTTCTACGGCGACTGCATGGCGAAGGCCCGGCAGATCCTCCAGGCCGCCACCGCCTGAGAAGCCTCAGGCCCCAAGCTGCGCCGCCCGCCGGGAACCCCGGTTGCCCCAGCGGGTGAGCGCGCGGACGGCCTGCTTCAGCGAAGCATGGACCTGCGCGACGCCCGCGCTGTTCGTGGCCGCGTAGACATAGCGGTCCGGGCGCAGGACGACCAGGTCCGAGCCGTGCTGGGCGAACCACTCGCCCAGCTTGCCCTCCAGGTCCACCACCTCGCCGGAGCGGCCCGCGCCGGAGCGCGCCGCCGGCGCCACGGACAGCCACACGCCGCCGATGTCCTCCGCCAGCGCCTTGGCCGCCTGCTGGACGTCCGCGGGCGCACCCGGTCGCGTCAGCACCGCGAAGCGCTGGCCGATGACGTCATCCAACGGGCGCTCCCCTTCCTCGCCGTGCTCCACGCGCGGCTGCGGGAAGTAGGCGCCTTCCGCCGCCTGCTTGGACTTGCCGCGCTTGCCGCCGAAGACGAAACCCTCCGCGTGGAAGAGGTTCGGCTTCATCTTGTACTCGCGGATGAACGGGCCGGTGACGGGCATGTGGTACAGCAGCTTGATGAAGGCGTTGCGCGCGCGGGCCATGAACGGACCGCCCGACGCCAGCATCGAGCCCAGCGCGTCCGACATCCGCATCATCTCCGCGGCGTGCGGCCGGCGCTCCACCTCGTAGGTGTCCAGGAGCGACGCGTCCGCGGCGCCGCCCAGCACGTGCGCCAGCTTCCAGGTGAGGTTCGCCGCGTCGCGCAGGCCGGAGCACAAGCCCTGCCCCAGGAACGGCGGCATGAGGTGCGCAGCGTCCCCGAGCAGGAACACCCGGCCCACGCGCCACTTCTCCGCCATGCGGCTGTGGTAGGCGTAGAGGTTGACGCTCTTCACCTTCACGGTGTCCGGGTCGATGAAGGGCGCGATGATGCCGCGCACGTACTCGGGCGTCTTCACGGACTCCAGGTCCTGCCCCGGCTTCACCAGCGTGTCGAAGCGGATCTCGTCGTGCGCGGTGCGCGTCACGATGCCCACGCGCTCCGGGCCGCAGGGGTAGTAGGTGAAGTCCGGCGCGGACGACTGCGTCTCCACGGAGACGGCCAGCGCGTGCTCCAGCGCCGTGGTGCCCTCCAGCTTCAGGCCCAGCCGGCGGCGGATGCCGCTCTTGGCGCCGTCGCACGCGAGCAGGTAGCGCGCGCGCACCGTCATGGTGCGGCCATTGACGTTGTCCTTCACGCGCACGGACACGCCTTCGTCGTCCTGCATGAAGGATTCGACTTCATGGCCGCGCCACATGCTGACGTGCGCGAAGCGCTCCATGCCCCGGTGCAGCGAGGCCTCCAGGCGGGGCTGGTTGAAGAGCGAGCCGATGGGGTGGCCGTTGGGGCGCTCCACCTTGGTGAAGTCCACCTCGGCGAGCATCCGCATCTCGTCGTCCACGTAGGTCATCTTCAGGCACGGGTGGAAACCCGGCCCCAGTTCCCCCGTGAGACCGGCGGCCTGGAAGATGCGCTGCGCTTCGTCGTCCGCGTTGATGGCGCGGGACTGGGTGTGCGCGGTGGTCTCCTTCTCGATGACCACGGTGCGCAAGCCGTACTGGCCGAGCAGGTTCGCCGCCATGGCCCCCACCGGGCCGCTTCCGACGACGATCACATCAACAGATTCCGGAGCCATTACTCCCTCCCGTTGTGTGCGAGCTGATCCGTTTTGAACCGAGCGACCGGACGACCGAAGCCCCCCTCGGTCGCCAGTGTCGTAAGTAATAATACCTATAAACTCCGGCAACCCCACTCTAGATACGCTGATTCGACGCGATCCTGGCTGCCTGCCCCCCCGAGTCAGAAACACCCGGTCTGCGTCATTCCGACCGCCTGATAATCAAACGCACCCCTCCAGAAACCTTGCAGGGCTGATCAGCACGCACAGTCCGCTGTCTGCCTTTCGCGCAGTGATTTCCTGAAAGGCTTCAAAGTTTCATGGAGGCGGCAGGGATTCTGGGTCTTGTCCGTGTTTCACGGCCCCCTGATGTGTGCGGATGCCCCTGGAAGGCGCCCCTTGTACGTCGCTCGGGACTGCGGGACAGTGCGGGAGTTGTCTCCCCCACTGAGCCCCTTGGAGCGCCCAGCGATTATGCCCAGACTGCAACTTTTTGAATTAGAGGATCAGCCCTGGTTCCCGAAGGTGCTGCGCCGGGGGGTGACGGACTTCCTCGCGTACGTGTGGAGCCTGTCGGATGACCGCTATTCGGAGTTCGTGAAGCGGCTCAAGGGCGCGATGGCGGAGATGGGCGAGACGCAGCTGTTGGACATGGCGTCCGGCAGCGCGGGGCCGGTGCCGAAGCTGCTGGAGATGCTGGAGTCGCAGGAGGGCTACCAGGCGACGGCGCTGCTGACGGACCTGTACCCGGAGATCTCCGCGTTCGAGAAGGCGAAGGCGGCGAACCCGGGCCGCATCGACTACGTGACGACGCCGGTGGACGCGACCGCGGTGCCCGCGACGTACAAGGGCTTCCGCATCATGTGCAATTCGTTCCATCACCTGCCGCCGGACATGGCGCGCAAGGTGCTGGCGGACGCCGTGGCTCAGCGCCGGGGCATCGCCATCATGGAGCTGGTGGAGCGGCGCGGGCCGGCCATCGCGATGACGGCGGCGGCGCTGATCAACGTGCCGCTGACGACGCCGTTCATCCGGCCCATTCGCGCGGACAGGCTCGCCCTCACCTACCTCATGCCGCTCATCCCCATCGCGGCGGCGTTCGACGGCGTGGTGTCCTGTCTGCGCACGTACTCCGTGGAGGAGATGCGCGAGCTCACCCACGGCCTGAGCGACGACTACATCTGGGAAATCGACCGGCTCACCAACCCGGGGAACCCCTTCGGCTTGATGATGCTCATTGGCCGACCCGCCACCCCCTCGAAGGCTTGAGTGGCCTGTCAGCAGGAGGTCACTGACGCCCCGGGCCGACGCGGGGCGTCGTGATTTCCAGGTTTGAAGGGGGTTCAATGGCCGCTCCTTCAACGAGGAGCAGGCTCATGGAATGGCTCGAATTCAAGCGTTGGTCACCCGAAGTCCAGCACGCGCTGGCACTGCAGGCGGCCCGGTTGGGCCAGACGGCGATGCACGCCGAGCCGCCGCGGCCGTCCGCGACGATGCTCGCCGCGCACCGCCTGTGCACGCTGCTGCGCCAGTACCCGCGCAGCAACCCCTGGGGTCACCCCGCGTCGGAGTGCTGAGACGCGGATGAAGCACCCGGCCCGTCCGTGGGGGCACCACGGGCGGGACGGGAGCCTCCAGGGTGGCGTTCAGGTCCCCGTGGGGGTCCAGTTCACGCGCAGGTGCTGGATGGCGCGGATGGTCAGCGACTGCGTGTGGCCGAAGTCCGGGTTCTCCTCCAGCTTCAGGTCCGGGAGCTGATCCAGCAGCAGGTTGGTGGCGATGAGCGCCTCCAGCCGCGCGAGCGGCGCCCCGATGCAGAAGTGGATGCCCCGGCCGAAGCCCAGGTGCGTCGGGTGGTGCCGGGAGATGTCGAAGTGCTCCCCGTCCGCGAGCAGCGCGGAGTCACGGCTTCCGGACGCGTAGAGCAGGAGTAGCCGCGAGCCCTTGGGCAGCGCGACGCCCGCGAGCTCCACGTCCTCCAGGGTGGTGCGGATCATCCCGTGCGCCACGGAGTCGAAGCGCAGCGTCTCCTCGATGAGGTGCGGCACCAGCGAGCGGTCCTCGCGCAGCCGCTGCCAGAGGCCGGGCTGGAGCAGGGCCTGCTTCCAGCACTGGGCGAGCAGCGCGGTGGTGGTTTCGTGGCCTGCCGCCAGCATGCTTCCGGCGATGGCGATGATCAGCTCCGGCAGCGTGAGCGCTTCGCCGTCCGCGTCGGTGGTGACCAGGTAGCTGATCAGGTCGTCGCGGGGGTCGTCCGTGCGGTCGCGGATGAGTCGGGCCACGTAGTGCTGGTAGGTGACCCAGCTGCGCGCGAGCGGCGGCTGCTCTTCAGGCGGAACGCGGGTGAAGATCATCCGGAAGAAGTCGTCACACCAGCGCTTGATGTCCGCCATGTCCTCCTGGGGAACGCCCGCCATGCCCAGGATGACCCGCACGGGCAGCGGGTACGCGAACTCCGTCACCAGGTCCGCGTGCCCCTTGCTCGCGAAGGCCTGGATGAGCTCCTCGGAGACGGCGCGGATGGGGGCTTCCTGCGCGGCGATGCGCTGGGCGGAGAAGCCGCGGCCCAGCAGCTTGCGCAGCCGGGTGTGCGCGGGCGGATCCGAATTGATCAGGCTGTCCGCCAGCGGATAGCCCTCGGCGAGCACCGCGAGCGTCGCCGGAGACAGCACCGAACCCATGTTGCCCAGGTCCGCCGACGAGTAGCGCGTCGGATCCTTGAGCACGTGGCAGATGTCCTCGTAACGGCTCACCAGCCACATCCCCAGCATGGGGTTGTAGCTGACGGGCGCGTCCCGTCTCAGCTCCGCGTAGAACGGATGTGGATCCTCGACGTGCGGTCCCGCGAACGGGTTGTACTGGGCGCCCAGATGGGGGCACTTCATCGCGCCAGCGGCCTTGCTGGCGTGCGCATCGATGTGGATCGATTCAGACTGCCCTTCCACCTTCACTGCTTCCACTGCGGTACTCACCTTGAGCTTCCTCTCAGGATCCCCCCACAGCGGAATATTATAACCCAACCTGACAGGTCTTCTCAGCGAGTCCTGCGAACCTCATCCATCCGGAATTCAGGGTTGCTAGGACCCAGGCTGATACGGGGGATGAGACCGAGCCTGTTTTCTCAGGACGGAGCGCTCCACCTTGCTCATGGCGTTCCGGGGCAATGTTTCAACTGCAACAAAGCGTGCGGGCACCTTGAAGCGCGCCAGGGACTGGCGGCACCAGGCGTCCAGGTCCTCGGGGAGGGTGTGGCCGGGGCGCAAGACGACGAAGGCCACGGGGACCTCGCCCCAGTGCGGCTCCGGTACGCCGACGACGGCGGACTCCGCGATGGCCGGGTGGTTGGCGAGGACCGCTTCGATTTCGGCCGGATAGAGGTTCTCCCCTCCCCGTACGATGAGGTCCGTGCGGCGCGACAGGAGGGTGAGTCGCCCCTTCGCGTCCAGGACGCCCACGTCGCGGGTGCGCAGCCAGCCGTCATGGAAGGCGTCGCGCGTGGCATCGCGCTGGCGCCAATAGCGGGCCATGAGCGTGGGGCCTCGGACCTCCACGTCCCCTTCGCGCCCTTCACCGAGCGTCTCACCGTCGGTCCCGACGATGCGGACCTCAAGTCCAGGCAGGGGCGGACCCGCGGTGCTGCCATCCGCTTCGCCGGGGCGTTCGGTGGTGACCTGGGAGCAGGCCTCGGTGAGTCCGTAGGTCTGGAGGGCCAGGAGTCCCGCGGCGCGTGCCCTCGTGAGTAGGGCCGTGGGGACGGGGCCTCCGCCGATGAGCGCGCATTGGAAGGTCGCGGGCATCGTGCGGTCTTGTCGCGCGTCCAGCACCCGCTCCAACGTGGTGGCGACGAAGCTGGCGTGGGACGCGCCCTCCGTGTCGATGGCGCGGTTGACGGCGTCCGCGTCGAAGCGCTCATGCAGGAGGAGGCAGCCGCCCTCGTACGCGGTGCGCGTGAGCATGGCCAGCCCCCCAACGTGGAACAGGGGCAGCGTGCCCAGCCAGCGCGGCGCGGGGTGCGCGCCCAGGTTCGCGGCGGAGGCGCGGCATGAGGCACGGAAGGCACCTTCCGTGAGCACGGCGCCCTTGGGCCTTCCCGTCGTTCCGCTGGTGAAGAGGATGACCCGGGACGTGTCCGCGTCCCAGGTGCGGGCGGGCACGGCGTGGGTCGTCACGCCGTCAGGGAAGGACTCCAGGAGCTCCGCTTCCGGGAGCCGGTCCCGCAGGGCTCCGAGCACCAGCGTGAGCCGGGGCTCGACGTCCTCCATCAGGGGCTGCAGCTCCGCTGGCGTGAGCCGGGCATTGAGCGGGGCGAAGATCGCGCCCAGACGCCCCAGCGCCCAGAAGAGGAAGGTCACCGACGGGTGGCTCGTGGACAGCAACGCCACGCGGTCCCCCTGGTCCAAGCCTCGCGCGGCCAGGGCTTCCGTCCAGCGCGTCACCTCTTCGTCCAGTGCGCGGAAGGTCCAGGTCTGTCCCGCGAAGCGCAGTGCTTCCGCATGGGGATGCAGCTGCGCGCCTTCGCGGATGGGGCAGTCGTAGGTCATGGCCTCGCTCCTCCGAAGAGTTGAATCCGGCGGGCCTTCGCGACGAAGGCCCGAGCGCATGGCTCAGTGTTCCCGGCTGAAGTCCGGGCTCAGTCCCAGACCGGGCATGTCGCGCAGCCGCACGAGTCCCCGCTGGGGTTGATACGGATGATCCCGTGGCTCGTCCGCGAAGAGCCGCCCCACGGCGAGGCCAGAGGCCAGGTCTCCCGAGGGCAGCGCGGAGGCCAGATGCGCGGCGCCGGCCCGGGCCACCACGCCGTCGATGGAGCTGGTGACGTAGGCGTGCATGCCCAGGTGGGCCGCGCGCAGCGCCACCACCATGGAGGGCAGCAGCCCCCCGAGCACCATCGGTTTGATCACCACCGCGCCCACCGCCGGCCCACCGCCCAGGTCCATCGTGAGGAGCGTTCGCACCGCTGCGGGCGTGGCGAGCGTCTCGTCCGCGGCGATGATGCACGGGGCTCGGCGCTGCACCCGCCACAGCGCCTGCAGGTCCTCCGGCGGCGTGGGCTGCTCCACCAGCTCCAGGTCGTACCAACCCAGCCGATCCAGGGCGCGGTTGGCTTCGGGCTCCGTCCAGCCGCCGTTCGCGTCCAGACGCAGGCGCACGCGGGCCCCCACCGCTTCGCGCACGGCCCGGACCCGCGCTTCGTCCGCGTCCAGCGAGCGGCCCGCGACCTTCACCTTCAGCGTCTGATAGCCCTCCTCCACCGCCTCTCGCGCTTCCTGGGCAAGGGCCCCCGGTTCCTCCGCGCTCAGCAGCGCGTTCACCAGGACCTCCTGCCGCGCCTCCTCCGCGAGCAGCCAGCACAGGGGGATGCCCTTGCGCTGGGCCACCAGATCCAGCAGCGCCAGTTCCAGGCCGTGCTGCGCGGCGGGGACGGGCTCCTCCGGGTCGATGCCGCGGATCCGCGCGCCTCGCTGGCGAACCTCCTCACTGGCGGTCGGGACGAGCGTGGCTTCGACCCCCTCGATGCTGTCCTCCAACGTCTGGCCCTTGAGGGAGCTCAGCCACCCGCGCAGCACCGTGTGCGTGGTGGCCAGGGACTCCGTGCCGAACTCGGGCAGCGGCATGGCTTCACCCTGCCCTACGCGACCTTCCTCGTCGCGCAGCCGCACGATGAACCCGTCGCGTGTGGCGTAGGTGCCCCTCGCCGTACTCAGGGGTTGGGCCAGAGTGAGGTGCAGCGGGGTGAGCGTCGCTTCGGTGATGCGCATGACGCTCCTTCAGCGCAGGTACAGGCCGACCGCGAACAGCAACCCGAACAGCATCTGCAGCTTCGCCGTCCCGCCCAGCGCGGGGTTGAGCGCCGCACCCTCCGCCTTCAGCATCAGCTTCAGCGGCGGCACCACCAGCGGCAGGCTCAGGAGTGGCAAGAAGACCCAGGCGCTCGCGTAGCCCTTGGCGAACAGCACGAACGGCGTGACGTAGGAGGCCACCAGCAGCAGCACGTACTCCGCGCGGCCGAAGCCCTGGCCGAAGCGCACCACCATCGTGCGCTTGTTGGCCTTCACGTCCGTGCTCGCGTCGCGCTGGTTGTTCACCACGATGAGGCACGTGCCGATGGCGCCCACCGGCAGCGACGCCCACCATGCCGCCGGGCTCACGAAGCCGGCCTGCACGTAGTACGTGCCCGTCACCGCCACGATGCCGAAGAAGATGAGCACGAACAGATCGCCCAGGCCGAGGTAGGCCAGTGGAAACGGGCCTCCCGTGTACGCGTAGCCGCACAGCAGCGAAGCCACCCCGATGAACACGATGGGCAAGCCGCCCACCGCCACCAGATACAGGCCCACCAGCGTCGCCAGCGCGAAGCACCCGAGGCCGCCCAGCAACACCGTGCCCGGCGCGATGAGCCCGCTCTGCGTCACGCGCTTGGGCCCCAGGCGCTCCTCGGTGTCCGCGCCCTTCTTGTAGTCATAGAAGTCGTTGATGAAGTTGGTGCCGATTTGGATCAGCACCGCGCCCACGAGCGCCGCGAGCGCCGGTAACAGGCGCCCCACGCCGTTGCCGTACGCGAGCGCCGTGGCCACCAGCACCGGCACCGCGCCCGCCGTCAGCGTCTTCGGACGCACGGCCATCAGCCACGTCTTCAGCGTGGGCCGGGGACGCGCCGCATCGGGAGGGGTGCTCACCAGGGTTGTCACGAGTGGGTCGCCTCTCGCGCCAGGATGGCGTGTTCGAACTGCGGCGCTTCGTACCAGGGCGTCTGGAGGAACGAGAGCACTTCGCGCACGTACTCCTCCGGCGCCTCCAGGTGCGGGGCGTGGGTGACCCCCGCGAAGGCGCGGCGCCACACCACCGGCAGCTCCGCCGCCATGCGCCTCGCCAGGGTCGTGAACTTCTCGTCCTGATCACCGGTGAGCAGCAGCGTGGGCAGCCGCTGGCGGTGCAGCGCCGGCCAGTAATCCGGCTGTACGCCCAGGCCCAGGGTCTCCAACGCTCCGGCCAGTCCCTGCGCCGTGCACGCCTTGCGACGCTCGCGCAGCGCGGCCTGCTCCGGCTCTGGCAGGCGGCGCAGCCCGTCGAAGAGGGGCAGCGCTTCCCACCGCTCCACGAAGGCGTCCACGCCCTTCGCGCGGATGAAGTCCACGAGCTTCGCGTCGGCCTCGCGCCGCTCGGAGCGCTCCTGACGGCGGTGCAGCCCGGGCGAGCCGCTCTCCATGATCAGCCGGCCGAAGCAGTCCGGCGCGCGCACCGCGGCGCCCAGCGCCACCCGCGCGCCCTGCGAATAGCCGAGCAGATCCACCTGGCCCCCCAGCTCGCGCGCCAGTTGGACCACGGCGTCCACCGTCTCCAGAAAGCCGTCGCGGCCTGCCTTCTCCGGCAGCGGCGTGCGTCCGTGCCCGGGCAGGTCCACCGCTACCACGCGCACGGAGCGGCCGAGCAGCGGACGCAAGTGCTCGAACGTAGCGCCGCTGCCGGTAAAGCCGTGCAGCGCCAGGAGCGTATGGGGGCCTTCACCCCAGCTGTCATAAGCGAGCGTCACGCCCATGGTCCTTCTCCCAGTGCGGCGGCCATCCGCGCGAAGAGGTGTCGGTGCGTATCCACGTTGGTGGCCCGGTCCACCAGGACCTCCACCAGGTGGAGGCCTCCCTCCAGCCCGGTGCGCACCGCCGCGCGCAGGGCCGTGGGCGTCGTGGGCCGCTCGAAGCGGGCTCCCGCGAGCGCCGCCGCGTGCGACAGGTCCACGCCGTGTGGCGTGCCGAAGAGGGCCTCGAACTCGTCCGGCTTCGCCACCTGCGCCAGCGGCAGGAAGGAGAAGATGCCGCCGCCGTCGTTGTTCACCACCACGACCGTCAGGGGCACGCGCGCCCGCGCCGCGGACACGAGCCCGCCCACGTCGTGCAGCAGCGCCAGGTCGCCGGAAAGGAGCACCGCCGGCCGCCCCGCCGCCGCGGCCATGCCCGCCGCGCTGGACACGATGCCGTCGATGCCATTGGCCCCGCGGTTCGCCAGCACGCGCAGCGGAACACCGCCACCGTGCGCGAACGCATCCACCGCGCGGATGGGCATGCTGCTGGACACGAAGAAGAGCGCGTTCGCCGGCAGCGCCGCCACCACCTCGCGCGCCAGCCGGGGCTCGGTCAGCACGTCGGGCTGTTCTCCGAGCGCCTGCTCCAGCGCGTTGCGAGCCACCCGCTCCGCGTTGACGAAGTCCTGCGCCCAACGGCCAGGGCCTCGCGACAGGCCTTCCGTAAGCGCGCGGCACGCGAGCACCGCGTTGCCTTCCAGCACCCGCGTGGCCCGGTGCGCCGGGTCGTACAGCGCGCCCTCGTCGCTGAAGACGGTGATGTCCGCGCCGGAGGTGTCCAACCATTGCTGCGGCGACTTGGGCGTCAGGCCTCCGCCGAAGCGCAGCACCAGCTCTGGCGTGTGGCTGCGCGCGAACGGCTCATGGCGCAGGAGCGCGTCGTAGAGCGACACGGTCAGCGGGCCGCCTCCGTAGCGCGCCTGCGACGTGGCCTCCGCGAGCACCGGGTAGCCCGTCGCCTGGCTCAGCGCGGTGATGGCCTCCGCGAAGCCGTCGTCCTCGTCGCGAGGGCCGCACACGATGACGCCACGCTCGGTGGCGGCGATGCGCGCGCGCACGTCCTCCAGCACCGCCGCATCCGGAGCCCGCGACGACTGCGCGATGCGGGTGAGGGGCGCGTCCGTCCGCCCTTCTTTCGCGAGCGCCGTCAGCTTCTCCGCGCCGAAGTCCTGCGCGATGGGCGCCAGCGGCTCACGGAACGGCACGTTGATCTGCACGGCGCCTCGGGGTGCGCGGCACGCGGTGCTCACCGCGCGGGCGGCTGTAGCTCGCAGGTGCGCGATGGCGGGGCTGCTCGCCTCGGGCATGCCCACGTCCGCGAACAGCCGCGCGAAGTCACCGTAGAAGCGCGCCTGGGGCACCGTCTGCGGCGCGCCCCAGCCCTGCAGCTCCAGCGGCCGGTCCGCCGTGAGGATGACCAGCGGCACCTGGGCCATGGCAGCCTCGATGACCGCCGGGAAGAAGTGCGCGCCCGCCGAGCCGCTCGTCGCGATCAGCACCACCGGCTGACGCGACTGCTTCGCCATGCCCAGCGCGAAGAAGCCCGCGCTCCGCTCGTCGATGACGGACCAGGCGCGCAGGCCCGGCGTGTGCGCGCATGCGAGCGCCAGCGCCGATGAGCGCGAGCCCGGACACACCACCGCGTGCCGCACGCCGCCCCGCACCAACTCCTCCAGGAGGGCCCGCGACCACAGCACGTTGAGGTTGGCGTCCAGGGACTTCACCGGCCCCCCAGCGCGCGCAACATCGCCAGACTCTTCATTTCCGTCTCCCGCCACTCGGACTCCGCGCTGGAGCCCGCGACGATGCCCGCGCCCACGAAGAGCCGGGCCTTCGCCCCGCGCACCAGCGCCGAGCGCAACGCCACCACCAGATGCGCACGCCCGGGGCCCACCCAGCCCACCGGTCCCGCGTACCAGCCCCGGTCCAGGGACTCGTGTTCCACCAGGAATGACAACGCGCGCTCGCGCGGCGTGCCGCCCACCGCGGGCGTGGGGTGCAGCGCCGTGACGACCGTCGCGGTGTCCACGCCGTCCGCCAGCTCCGCGCGGATGCCCGTGCGCAGGTGCACCACGTTCTTCAGCGCGAGCACCGACGGCTGCGCGTCCGCGGACACGCTCGCCGCCACCGGCGTCAGCGCCTGGAGGATGTAGCGCACCACCGCGTCATGCTCGCGCCGGTCCTTGTCGCTGGCATCCAGCGCATCCGCGCCGCCCGGCGCCGCGGACCCCGCGAGCGCTTCCGTCTCCAGCCTGCGCCCATCCACCCGGCACAGCGTCTCCGGCGTCGCGCCCAGAAAGCCCGTGCCGTCCGGTGCGCGGAAGAGGAACGTCGCGCATCTTGGGTTCTGCTCGCGCAGCCGTGCCAGCACGTCCACCACGTCGAAGGGCTCCGGCCCCTCCGCCTCCAGCGCCCGCGCCAGCACCACCTTGTGCAGCTGGCCCGCGCCAATGGCCTCCACCGCGCGGTCCACCAGCGCCTCGAAGTCCGGCCGCGACGAAGCCGTGCGCAGCGCGACCGGCGCGCCCAACGGATGGCGGTAGGACTGTGGGAAGGACGCTCGCACGCGCTCCAGCCGCGAGCGCACCACGTCCTCCGCGCCCGGCCCCTCTGGAGCGAAGACCGCGACCGCCAGCGCGCTGCCCTCGCGCCACACCAGCACCTCCGGCAGCGTCCAGCGGGCCAGCCCGTGCGAGCGCCACTCGCCCTCCACCGGCTGCGTGGGACTGAAACGCATCCCGCCAAACCAGGGGCCCGGCATTTGAGGGGACACCGCGTCCAGCCACCGCACGCTGTCGCACCCGAGCGCGCCCAGGACCGAGGGCAACTCACCGGGCGCATGCGCCTCGAGCACGCCCGCCTCGCCCCACCCC
>NZ_RAWF01000629.1:0-458 GCF_003612075.1 Corallococcus sp. CA041A | reverse complement strand
ATGCCGAACAGCGCATTCGGATTGTGTTCGCGCTCGAATTCGTTACGCGAGCGCTGTGCCCAGCGCAGGCTCATGCGCATGGAAGCGGCAGCTTCAGCTTCCGTTGCCGGGCGGTCGCCAATCTTGTAAGGCGTGCATTCATCGAACTGCATGACGATGTCGGAGTTCAGCCGGCGCTGGATCTGCATCGAGATCTCGGGCGACAGGAACAGCTTGTCGCCATTGATGGGAGACGCAAACGTCACGCCTTCTTCGGTGATCTTGCGCAGATCGCCCAGTGAAAACACCTGAAAACCGCCGGAATCCGTCAGGATGGGTTTGTCCCAGCCATTGAAACCGTGCAGGC
The DNA here is from genome assembly GCF_003612075.1 of Corallococcus sp. CA041A. Taxonomy (NCBI): domain Bacteria; kingdom Pseudomonadati; phylum Myxococcota; class Myxococcia; order Myxococcales; family Myxococcaceae; genus Corallococcus; species Corallococcus sp. CA041A. The sequence goes on along the minus strand of NZ_RAWF01000629.1, from coordinate 112 downwards.
CTTTGTGCGCGTCCATCACTTCCAGGCCCGGGCGCAGCCACAGGTGGAACGTGTTGCCCAGAATGATCTGCGCGCCAATGTCCTTCAGCTCCGCCGGGGACATCGCCTTGAC
>NZ_RAWF01000628.1:0-458 GCF_003612075.1 Corallococcus sp. CA041A | reverse complement strand
ATCCACCGCTTCCCCCGCTCCCCAGGCTGAAGTTCAACCCAACGTGATCGCCGAAGTACGCGGCGGCATCGGCTGGCTGACGTTGAACCGGCCGCAGGCGCTGAACGCGCTGTCGCTGGAGATGATTCGCGCGATGTCGCATGCGCTGCTGGCGTGGCAGCACGATCCGGAAGTCCACGCTGTCATCCTGCGTGGCGAGGGCGGCAAAGCCCTGTGCGCAGGCGGCGACATCCGCTTCTTCCACCGCGCCGCGACGGCCGGCGACCCGCAACTCATCACCTTTTTCACGGAGGAATACCGCCTCAACCACCTCATCTTCAGCTACGCCAAGCCCTACATTGCGCTGATGGACGGCGTCGTCATGGGCGGTGGCATGGGCATCTCGCAAGGCGCATCGCTGCGCGTGGTGACCGAACGCACGAAGATGGCCATGCCCGAAACCAACATCGGCCTGTTTC
>NZ_RAWF01000627.1:0-459 GCF_003612075.1 Corallococcus sp. CA041A | reverse complement strand
CTGTGGCAAGCGTTCTGTTTGCGCCGGACACTGCCTCCATCCCGGAGGAGCCCTCGGCGCGCATCGGGATTGCGACGGCAGTTGCGAGTCAAACCACGGTCGCGAACATCGATCGCGTCCTCGTCTACGCCGACCGCATGCAAGCGGGCGGTGACGGTGACTGCGCAACGATGATGATCAGCGACGCGATCCGCCGTGACGAGTCTATCGTTTCCGTGCCGGCTTTCATTGCAGCGCAATCCGGCTGGATCGGTGCCGCGATGGACGGCCGGTAAACCGGTTCCCTTTCAAGCAGTACATCCCATGCGGCGAGCTTTGGCTCGCCGCTTTTCATTTCAAGAGGCTATTTCCATGAACATCCTCAACGTTCACGAGCGTGTCATGCTCGCATCCCTTGGCATCTCCGTTTGGCGCGCACGTCGCTTCGATACCCGCGCCACGGAAGAGGTGGAAAAGAAC
>NZ_RAWF01000626.1:0-460 GCF_003612075.1 Corallococcus sp. CA041A | reverse complement strand
TACGGGAAGGATGCGATGCGCAGCCTGCTCAAGCTCGGCGGCATCTACGGCGTGCTGGTGCTGGTGGTCAGCGGCGTGCTGATGACCATGGTGGATGTCGACACGCTGATGACCGTGGTCAGCGACAAACCGCTCACCGCTGACGCCATCCGCGAGTTCTACCTCGCCATGGTGATGGGCTCGGTGCTGTATATCCCGGTGGCGGTGCTGTTCTGGTTTGCGCCGTTACTGGTGGCATGGCACGGCATTCCGGTGGGCAAGGCGCTGTTCTTCAGCTGGATGGCCGTGTGGCGCGACCGCGCCGCGTTCATCGCGTACGGCGTCCTGGTGGCAATCCTGCTGATCGCGGTGCCGTTGTTCATCGATGCGTTGTTCGCGTCGAGCGGTGCCAACAACATCGCCCCCATCATTGCCACGCCGTACCGGATTCTGGTGATGGCCGTGCTGTACTGCTCGTTCT
>NZ_RAWF01000625.1:0-460 GCF_003612075.1 Corallococcus sp. CA041A | reverse complement strand
CCCGGATACAGGTCGCTGCAGCGGCCGGCTACCGAATGCACGTCGAACAGCGTGCCGTAGAGATCGAACACTACACCTTTGATTGCTTTCATCGTAAATCCCCAGTAATGGAGCGGGCAATGTGCCCGCGGGTCAGTCTTGCCCGCGCCGACCGTGGACGGCGCCGGCATGTACATGGATCGGGTGGAACCAGCGGGATCAGTCCGCCGGCACAACAGGAGCCGGCGGAGCATCCGGCCTGGCCCCGGTATGCGCCTGGAAGACGAAGGCGTCGAAGCGGGCCTCGTGCTCGGCGCTGCGCCGGCTCAGCATCGTGCCAAGCCATGCGCCGAGGAAGCCGATCGGCATGCTCAGGATCGTTGGATTCACGATCGGAAACAGCGCCTGGTCCTTCAGGAACGCCGGGCCGAGAAACGCCAGCGCGACCGACGAAACCAGGCCCGCGGTGACGCCACCGATC
>NZ_RAWF01000624.1:0-460 GCF_003612075.1 Corallococcus sp. CA041A | reverse complement strand
AGTTATAATAGTTGGACTACATACCTAACGTTGTGGTATAACAAACGTGTATGAGAGCATTCCCTCGTCGTCGGACTCTGATCTTAACTCACTCGTTATAGAACAATCCATGTGGACGAATGAAACCCCATATTGGCCTTACCTGTCGCTTAGAAGAGGTATACACCTAGCTTATTTTACAAAGGCTTTGTTTAATAATGAACGGCCGTCCTTTCTTTTCCTTTTCCTATCCTAAGCTTATAGCTCCTCCGAGTATTGCATTCCTGGTATATGGAGTTCTAGCAGTCTGCCCAGCTAATTTATCAAGCAAGATACCACCTCGGCAGACCCTAGAACAGTTATCTACGTTTGTACAGGGGTCCTCACCTTCTTCGCGCTCTACAGTCTAACCAGAAGCGAGGTTGATTTGCAAGCGCAGTGCGCCGCATGTTCTGCTAGGTAAATAGTAGACAGTAAACTC
>NZ_RAWF01000623.1:0-462 GCF_003612075.1 Corallococcus sp. CA041A | reverse complement strand
ACTTTATCCACGTCTATTATTCGCCGGACACTCACGGAGATAATACCACGGCTTCGGAAAGGGCTCTCTGTTTTAACTTAATAAACATAAATGGTTAAGGGTGGTTCCTACTAAAAGACATACTTCATGGCTTTGAGTTAGAACTGATATTTCCAGTGAGTAGAAGGTTGTATAGTGTGGGGTTGAGAACAAACCTCTTTAGTCCTCTTCTAAAAGACGAAAAGCCTGGTATCAGATATAAGCTCACTAGGTTTTGCTGTTGTACGGCGTACCTTCGGCGCGGCCGTTTCGGCCGTCTTGGCCTGGCCGGCCTCGGCAGCCTGACTAACCTGGGCCGGGCTCGGTTGGTGGCTTAATACGGTCGATGTGCAATTCCTTTGTTGTAATGGTCTAGCGTACTGGATGTTTGCTTGCCGTTTGTGTTATATAGGGTTAGTAAAAGACCCTGGACCGTATGTATCT
>NZ_RAWF01000622.1:0-463 GCF_003612075.1 Corallococcus sp. CA041A | reverse complement strand
ATCCAGACTTGATCATGTCCACCTTCTATGAATACCGCATGCTGAATCTCCTGGCTCGGTATGGCCTGTCTGAGAATGGCATAAGGATGCTCAGAGCTTTCGAGGATTTCAAGACAAACCGACTTGATGAAGCTGGGCTTAGCCGTCAAATTCGATTTTCATCAGCAAACCGTGCTGCCCTTCTCGACACTCTGGAAAAGTGTATTGATGTCATGAGTAAGGACAAAAAGGAGACTCGACACTGTGTAGCTATTATTAAAAGCTGCACAGAGATGATCACAATTGCATGTAGGTCTCCCCATTGTTTTAACTTCCCATTATCCTCCTGTTCAACTTTTCCTCTTTCCTCTTCCCTCTTTCCCCTTTGCAAATTTCCAAAGAGTAGTATATTTCTTAATTCCAAAGCACACAGCACAAATTTACTACGCCCCTTCCTTCCAATGTTATTCAACCTATCTACCCC
>NZ_RAWF01000621.1:0-465 GCF_003612075.1 Corallococcus sp. CA041A | reverse complement strand
CTCCTGAAGATTCCGGCATCAGATGTGCCAACTTCTATGGAAGAGGTTATGTCAGATGAGGCATGGGATTTGTGGTCACGAGCACTATTCAATTACCCTGATTCTGTAACACCTAAGTCTGTTCTAGATTCCTATGTACAAGAAGTAGAGTACGAGTCGGATGGCGGTCTGTACTGATGCCAAATCGCTATCTTCCTTTCGATGTAACCAAGAATATTGTTTATGGTAAGTTTGACAAAAAGGTATTTGATGCTAAGACTGTGAGTAGTCTTTACAGCATTGGTGCTATTCGACCTGTGGGTCAAGTATTTTTTGAAGAAAACGATAATGGATCACTAGATTCAGTACAAGAGTGGGTGTCTGTTGCACGAAGTTGATTGGACTCAATATTGGATGAACCTTGCAGATGCGGTTGCAACTAAAAGTAAGTGTGATCGTAGGCAAGTAGGCGCAATCATCGTAGAC
>NZ_RAWF01000620.1:0-468 GCF_003612075.1 Corallococcus sp. CA041A | reverse complement strand
GGCAGATATGTGCCACGCATAACAATGTCATCATTAAGGTGAAATTCTGCGACGAGTTGAGAGTCATCCGTGAAAACTGAAAGAATCGAAACCCGATCCTCGACCAAGTAACCATAGTCCGCGAGCGTGTTGGTAAGCTCTTCGCGCGTCGTGTCAAACATTGTTGTGGCCTTCCATCGTTGTGTTGTGTTTACCCTTTAATGGTACACCCAAACCGCGCTGATTCTCGCAAAAATGGCACTGTGACGATGTGAGGTTAATCACACTACTATGTGACATGCTTGTCTTGCGTCATATGATACGATGGAAGGTTAAGCCCTTAGTATTATATAGATTGACAATGCGTTATGTCTTAGGGTTGCCTTACTTGCATTGCATCCTTGCAATATGATAAGGCTTAGCATTACATAGCGTTACAATGCATTAAGCATTACGGCATAATACATAGCATGACAATGCATTAAGTAT
>NZ_RAWF01000061.1:0-39409 GCF_003612075.1 Corallococcus sp. CA041A | reverse complement strand
GGGGTGGCTGGGGGGATGGAAACCCGGTGGGAAGGCGGCATTTCCGGGGCGGTCCGGCGGTTACATTGGGTCCTCCGGTACGCCGCCGGGCTTCGATTTACCGCGCGTCTTGGGTCGCCGCGCCATTTCCGTTACAAGCCGCCGCCATGTTCAACGTCATCAACGTCTCCAAGGCCTATGGGCCCAAGAAGCTGTTCGAGGAGGTCAACGTCGCCTTCTCGCCGGGCCGCCGCTACGGCCTGACCGGTCCGAACGGGGCCGGCAAGTCCACGTTCATGAAGATCCTCGCGGGAGACGAGGAGCAGGACATGGGCGACATCATCCGCCCGCGGAAGCTGGGCATCCTGCGCCAGGACCACTTCCGCTACGAGAGCGACCGCGTCATCGACGTGGTGCTGATGGGCAACCGCCACCTGTGGGCGGCGATGGACGAGAAGAACAAGCTCCTGGCCAAGGCCGACATCACCGAGGAGGACGGCAACCGGCTGGGTGAGCTGGAAGGCGTCATCGCGGAAGAGGACGGCTACTCCGCGGAGAGCGACGCGGCCACGCTGCTGGCCGGTCTGGGCATCGAGGAGTCCTTCCACGAAGAGCCCATGCGCCAGCTGACGGGCGGCCTGAAGCTGCGAGTGCTGCTCGCGCAGGCGCTGTTCGGCAAGCCGGAAGGGCTGCTGCTCGACGAGCCCACGAACAACCTGGATATCGACTCCATCCGCTGGTTGGAGAACTTCCTCCATGTGTACGAGGGCGTGCTGATCACCATCAGCCACGACCGGCACTTCCTGAACTCCATCTGCACGCACATCGCGGACATCGATTACGAGACCATCATCCAGTACACGGGTGGTTACGACGACATGGTCCGGCAGAAGTCGCAGCTGCGCACCCGGGTCGAGTCCGAGACGGAAGAGAAGAAGAAGAAGATCGCGCAGCTGCAGGACTTCGTGGCGCGCTTCCACGCCGGTACGCGAGCGTCGCAGGTGCAGAGCCGCATCAAGCAGATCGACAAGCTGAAGACGGAGGACCTGAAGCGCTCGAACATCGCGCGGCCGTTCATCCGGTTCGACCAGAAGGTGATCAGCGGTCGTCAGACGCTGATGTTCGAGGGCCTGAAGAAGTCCTTCGACGGGGTGCCGGTCATCAAGCCGTTCACGGGCCTGGTCTGCAAGGGCGAGCGCATCTGCGTGATTGGCCGCAACGCCGTGGGTAAGTCCACGCTGGTGAAGATGCTGGCCAACCAGCTGGAGCCGGACGCGGGGACCATCACCTGGGGCCACCAGGCGACGGTGGGCTACCTGCCGCAGGACCACCACGGCGTCATCCACAAGGGGACGACGTGCTTCGGCTACCTGCGGGAGATCAGCGAGAAGCTGACGAACGAGGAGATTTCGGGCGTGTTGGGCCGGATGCTCTTCTCGGGTGAGGAGCGGATGAAGGCGACGGACACGCTCTCCGGTGGTGAGACGGTGCGAGTGCTGTTGTCCAAGCTGATGATCACGCAGGACAACGTGCTGATCCTCGACGAGCCGACGAACCACCTGGACCTGGAGTCCATCGCGGCGCTGGCGGAAGGCCTGTCGAAGTTCGACGGCACGGTCATCTGCGTGACGCACGACCAGGAGCTCATCTCCGAGGTCGCGACCCGCATCTGGAGCCTGGAGGCGGGCAAGGAAGTGCTCGACTTCAACGGCCCGTATTCGGAGTTCAGGGAGAAGCACGCGGACGCGGCGTTGAAGCGCCGGTAGTCAGCACAGAAGTCCGAGGCAGTGCGAACGCCGCCCGTTTCCGGTCCTCCGGAAGCGAGGCGGCGTTTTCGTGCGCGTGTCCATCCCTCTTCCGGGGGATGCCCAGGCGGAGCAAGATCAGTAAGAACGCTCCTCCTCCACCCTGGAGAAGAGGATTCACCGAATGCTGAAGTCAGCGTCCGCCGTGCTCTGCCTTTCCGTCGCTGTCGCCTTCACCAGCGTGACGCTGGCGCCCAAGGCACATGCCAGTGGTCTATTCTCGAAGACCGAGGTCATCTTCGATGAGGAAGTCGCGATCCCCTCACGCAGCATGCAAACCCGGGGCTTCACACTGAATCGAAGCGCCACGCTCAAGCTCGAGGTCAAGGGCGTCAAGAACACCGACAAGGGCTTCGATGTCTACCTCATGACCGAGGACAACCTGGAGAAGATGCAAGCCGCCAAGGAGTTCCGCCACTTCCCTGCGTTCCAAGGACTGCAAGTCTCCAGCGCGACGAACACTCACGATGTCCCTGCAGGGAAGTATATGTTTGTCGTCCTCAACAAATACAACTTAATGAAAGGAATGGTCGTACACATCAAGGCGACCGTCAACCCATAGTCCTCCTCCGGAATTGAATCTCCCGGGGCCCCGGCCGTCTGGGAGACAATGGGAGTCGTCGGCACCGCGGACCATTCCACGCGGACCGCATCCGGGGGGCGCATGTCCACGCTGATTTCCAAGATCATTCCTGCCCCACCCCAGGCGAGGCGGGTCATCCTGGTCTCGATCGACTGGACTCGAGACAAGGATCCCCGCCTTCCGCTAGGGCACGCCTCCATCGTCGCGGCACTGCGAAACGCGAACGTCGACGTGCGGGCCTTCTCCTTTGCCATCAATCGCTCCGACTTCAATGAGGAGCGCATCCTGTGGAGCATTCTCGAATGCATCCAGGGGATTGAATCCCGGGACGTGGACCTGGGCCTTGGTGTCTACGTTTGGAATGACCGGGTGGTGAAGAGGCTACTGGGGACACTTCGACGGAGCGGATTCGAGGGCCGCATCATCCTCGGAGGGCCACAGATCTCCTACGCGGGGACCGGCCTTGAACAACTCTACCCCGAAGCAGATGGATTCGTTCGGGGGTATGGCGAAGAGGCCATGGTGGCACTTGTTGCCACGCCCGAGCGCATCCGGTTTCCAGGCATCCACTGGGCTGGAGAGGTGGACGTCGGTCTCCAGGCACAGGCAAAACTGGAGTCCCTCGCATCCCCCTTCCTCTGCAACGTGATCGAACTTTCAGTGGAGCAACGGTTCATCCGATGGGAAACGCAGCGTGGATGTCCTTTCCGCTGCTCGTTCTGCCAGCACCGAGAGGCTGGCAGCCGGTTGCGGCGGCGTGACCTCCCCATGGCACGCCTTGAGAAAGAAATTGAACTGTTCGTGCGCTCAGGAGTGGATGACATCGCCGTATTGGACCCGCTCTTCAACCTCGGCGACCACGCACTGACGGTGCTACGAACGTTTCGAAGGCTTGGCTATCGCGGGCGACTGTCTTTGCAGTGCCACTTCTCGACGCTGGATGACGAGTTCCTCCACGCTTGCGAAGGGCTCGATGTTCGGCTTGAGTTTGGACTCCAGACCATCCATGAGAAGGAAGCACGAGCTGTAGAGCGAGTGAATCATCTTGAGAAGGTGGTGGAAGGAATCCGCAAGCTCCATGCGCGCAGCACTCCATTCGAGGTCTCCATCATTTTCGGACTGCCCGAGCAGACGTTGGCTTCATTCCGGCAGACGATTGATTTCTGTCTCCGGCGGCAAGTGCCCGTGCTCAAGGCGTTTCCACTCATGCTGCTGAGGGGGACCCAACTGGAGCGAGAGCGAGCGCGCTGGGGGCTTGAGGAGAACGACGCACCCATCCCAAGCGTCATCCGCAGCCATACGTTTGACGAGCGGGAGTGGAATCGGATGGTAGCACTCGCTGAAGTCCTTCGTAAGACAGAAGGAAGACATCCGGCCTCCGTCGAAGCGCTGGAGGCTCAAGTGGCGTCTGCACCGGACACTTCCGACTGGTGGTCACCCGCAGCGTAGAGGCCCATGGCCACCCGCTCACAGAGCCCGTGATGGCGGCCGACGCGTGCGATACGCACGAGCTTTTCCCTCATTCTTGGGGATCCAGGCGCGTCGCCCACGGTCGGCAGGTCACTTCTTCTAAACCCTCACTGCGATGGATGGACTGCCACCCATCCTCAAGCCTCACGACGTGATTGTGATGGATAAACTCAGCGTCCATCACCGACCGGCTGTCGATGATCCTCGACGAGCCGACGAACCACCTGGACCTGGAGTCCATCGCGGCGCTGGCCGAATTAGCCGTGTTCGATCCGTCCCCCGAAATCGTCGATAGCGAGACTCGCATTGGCGAAAAGTTGGGTCCACAGACCATGGAGCTGACCATTGCGGAAACTCGGAGGCTGCTGTCGCAAAGCCTGCAGCTCCTTACGCGCATACGTTTGCAGGCGCAGCAACGCGTCGCTGCGGGTTTCAGGGCTGACTCGCTTTAGCAGCGATGCCGGCACCAGCCATGCCTTCAAGCGTCCATCTCGCTCAGCAACCAACTGAATGGCGGGATCGGCTTCGCGCCAACCGAATAAGCCCTTCAGGGGATACGTATCCAGCAGGAGGAAACCATGACTATGGGCCTTTTCCCCGACAGGAATGTGCATGTCCTCGACGATGAGCAGAAATCCGCTGGGGCGCATGCGTCGAGCAAGCGCCGATTTGGGACCGAGCACTGAAAGCCACTGACTTGGCGGAACTTCGTGCAGGACATTGCACATGATCGCCACATCGATACTCTCGACATCGAGCTGGGACTCCAAGTCAGCATCTCCCCTGAAGTGCCGCACGGCCGACGCCCCCATGCCGTATGTTGCATTGATCAACGCAATGCAGTGATCGCGGTCATTCACAGATGCATCAAGAGCACGATAATCAACAACCTCGGTGAACGGCCGGCCATCATCGTGAGCTTCGCGCAGTGCCGCCAGCAACCGTCCCTTCCCTGCGCCGAAATCAAGTAGCCGGAGCGGCTGGGAGGGACGACGGAATGCATGGATTGCGTTGCGGATCTGCTGAAGCTGGGGGTCGTCGCCATCAGTCATGACAACGGTTGGAGGGAGCAGGCAGTCTGCTGCAAAACGGTTGCTTGCGAGCTGCGCAGGCAGCTGGAGAAATGCCTCCAGGCGCTCGCGACCTTGCTCATCTCCAAGCAAGCCGGTGAGCACAAGTTCTGGTTCTCGGCCAACCCACTTCGCATGGCCTCCGCGGACGAACCATAGGGAATCGGTTGGCGCCCAAGCAAGTATGGACAATGAGTGAGTCGCAATCCAAAGCTGTCCGTCAGGTGTCGCCTTGCGGAGCGTTTCGAGTACGTCAACCACTGCCGCAGGATGCAGGTGAGTCTCAGGCTCATCCAACAGAAGGACAGCTTCGCTCAATCGCATGCCCTGCGCATGCAATGCAACAGACAGCTGCAGTAAAAGCCGCTGACCCTCAGACAAACCAGCTGTTGGGATAGCGCGGCCCCAGAGCGTAGGGGCACCATCAAGGCTCCGGTCGAGCTGTGCTCCCAGAAGATTCTTGATGTCATCACACAGGCGCTGATAATCCTCAACGGCCTTTGCCTTTTCGGATTCTTTTATCGTTACCTGTGGGTGGGTGGCTTGGAACCAGCGATCCTGCACGTTGCCAATGTACGCAAGGCAGCCGTCTTTCAGGGATTCAAAGCCAACACCATTTCTCACCTCCTCTGCCGCTGCGAGCGCGTCCCTTCGAATCTTGGTGGATGGATCCACAAGTTCAACTGGCCGAGGCACATAATAATATACAGGCCTGTCATCCCTTGAGTGCTTGAGCGCGATCATGCCCGCGAGCGCCATGGTGTCTTCGTACACCTGAAGCCATTGTTCAACGCCCTGAATTTGATGCTGTATCTGCACGAAATTGTCTTCTCTACTCATGGCCATGCGGGCGCTGCGCAATTGCTCCAGTTGTTTCCGCTGTCCCCGCACCTGATCCTGAAGATCACTTAACTGCATCGGCGTAGGCTGGTTCACAACTGCCCTGAAAATAGACTGCAGCAGCCGTGACTTTCCACCCCCATTGGGTCCTGCAAGCACAACTACGGATCCCAGCCGGTTCATATTCGTCCGGCCCATGCCTTTCCCTTCGTAGTCCTCAGGAAGTTTCACTTCCGTGATCAGCATCAGTCCTCCTGGCTCGCAAAAGCGCGACCACTATACCCGTCCAATGGAGCGCGTTGAAAGCGACCGCCATTTGCCATCCGCTTCCACGGGTTCTGACACCAGGGGCTACTGGCCTACGACAGCCTGGCGAAGATTGCTTGGCGTTGGATGGCACCCAGGGCAAGACGCACCGCGGGGCCATCCACAGTCCCGACCTCAATCCCATCGAACTGTGGTGGGCGTCAGTGGGTATGATGCAGGGCCATGTACCCGAGACGTCGTCTTCTGGCCCGTGGACAGTGGCTGTTCGATCTCAGGCCGCATCGGCTCATCGTCTTCCACGGAGCCGAAGGCGTGCGCCGGGAGGCCAGTGGAGACGTGCCGAATCCTCCGTCCGCGCCCGTGGTGCTCGCCGCGCTCGACGAGGCGACGGGCGTCTGGGTGGGGTGCGGGGATCGGCGTGTCTTCTCCGTGGGGGACGGCGCGAGCGCTCCCGTCCAGGCCTTTCCGCGGGAGTGCTTCGATCTCACCACCGATAGGGACCGGCTCATCGGAACGGTGGTGGACGGCTCCCTCAAGCTGACCACCCTCTTCACGACCGATGGGTCCGGGCAGCGATGGGAGCCCATGACCTTGCCCAAGCCCGTGCCCGCCCGCCACGGGTACGGATATAGCGAGGGGCGCCCCCACCGTCAGTCCCCCGATGGAGCGTTCCTCGACACGAGCCCCTTTGGCATCACCGTCGTGGAGAAGGGCCGGGGCCGCGTCTGCGTACTCCGCCCGGGGGCGGCTCAGCCAGAGGGTGCGCTCCAGTTGGAGCCGGGCCATGAGCAGGACATCTGGCGTGTCCTGGCCACTCCCCACGGCGTGCTTCTCCTGCTCGTCATCAACTACCGGCAGACGGTGCTCCTTCACTTCGCGCTCGACGGCACCCTGCTCGGCTCCATCCCGGCTCAGGATGATGAGGACGATGAGGATGATGAACTGACCTGGGGCGGTGCCGGGGTGTGCGTCCTCGACGCGGACCGGGCGCTCCTCTTCGTCCAGGACAAGATCCTCCTGGTGTCCCTGCCCGGGCTCCAGGTGCTCGAGACGCTCGTGGGGGAGTGGCCCCACTTCGTGTCCGTGACACCCGCGGGGCCTGACCGGTGGTGGGTGGGCCCCGAGGACAGTGACGCGCTCTTCCTGCTCACCGCCGAGCCCGGACACCCCTTGCGCCTCAACGCCTCGAACCGTCCGGTGAGCCCGGGCTCGCCGCTCATGCACGTGGGCTACAAAACGCCCGCGATCCACTGGACCGAGCACACCTCTGCGCCGCTGACCGTGTCCGCGCCCGTGACCGAGACATGGCGGGCGGTGGTTCGCAATGACGGGACCGCGTGCGAGGCGGTGCGGGTCCGGGTGTCCGGGGTGCTCGTCGGCGCTCGCGTGGTGGACGTGAGCGTGCGGTATCGCGGCCAGCCGCTCCCGATGGTGGAGGAGCACCGCGTGAACGTTGTGGGCGTTACCGCCGGTCTGGAGGGAGGGGCCACCGCGGAGCTGGAGGTGAGCTTCAAGCCCCGGGGCGAGGGCTCAGGACCGCTGACCATCACCGTCGAGCCATGCTCCTGGCAGTCGCAGGGCAAAGAGTGGCAGTGGCAGACCCAAGAGGAGTCTCGCGTCCTCGCGGTGACGGGCCATCCAGCATCTGCCCAGCTCCTGCTCACGGTGGAGTAGCGCGAACCTTCCCGGGTTCTGGCGCGGCGCCCATCTTCCAGAGCAGGGCGCCGCCTCCGAGCAGGACCGCCAGGCCGACTGCCGCCAAGAGGATCCAGCCTCGTCCCACGCGGGGCCGGGCCTGGCTCTCCGGACCGTCCGGAGCCGGGGCGATGACGGTCGGGTCGTCGCTCGGAGAGACCTGCTGGACGAGCTGGGCCAACTGCCGCGGGGTCACGGGCTCACCCACCGAGCGGATGAAATCCTCCAGGTCCTTCCGGAACGCGTGGCAGTCCGGATAGCGCTCATCGAGATCCTTCGCGAGCGCCCGAGCGAGGATGGCTCGAAGGGCATCGGGCAGGTCCGGCCGGTGCTGCTCGGCGGGCACGATGGGCTCGGATACGACGGCCCGAAACAAGTCCCAGTCGGACGTGGATTCAAAGGGCCTGCGCGTGGTGAGCAGTTCGTAGAGCACCAGACCCAGCGCGTAGACGTCCACCCGCCGGTCCACCGACACGCCCATGATCTCTTCGGGCGCCATGTACCGGTACTTGCTCATGTCGGGGATGTGGTGCTGGGGGGCCCACCGGACCCGGAAGTGGTCGATGCCGAAGTCCACCACCTTGGCCATCCCCTGGCGCGACAGGAGGATGTTGTACGGCCGGACGCAGCGGTGGATGAGCCGCAGCGGCTGGTTCGTCTCAGGGTCGGTGAGGTCGTGGGCATAGGCGAGCCCCTCGCAGGCTTGCGAGATGATGCGCGCGCACAGGGTCGCCGGCAGGGTCATCCGCTCGGCCGCCACGTGCTTGATCACCCTGCGCAGACCAGGCCCATCGATGTGCTCCCTGGCGAGGAAGTACGTGCCGTCCGCCTCACCGACGTCGAAGACCTTCGCGAGGTGCGGGTGCGTGAGCTGGGCGGCGTCCCTCGCCGTGTCGAGGAACATCTCCGGGAAATCCACCTGCTCGGCCATGTCCGAGCGGAGGCACTGGAGCACCAGCGTCTTATCGACGCCCTGCGGGCCCGCGGTCTTGGCCAGATGATCCTCGATGATGCCTTCGGTGAGCAGGCGGATGCGCTGGTATTTGCCGACATGGGATGTCACGAGACGTATGAATAGCAGACCATGACCCGCTACCGCTTCCTTGGGCTTCTGCTGGCGCTGCTCCCTGTCCATGTCGGCGCTGTTTCCATTCCAGCCGAGCAATTGGTGGGCAGCTGGGGCAGTGAGCGCGTCCTGGGTCCTCAAGTCCGAGGCGAACTGACGCTGGTTCGGGAAGGGAACACCTGGCGCGCGCGCATCGCCGGATTCGATGTTCCTGCCCGGGTTCAGAGTCTGAAGGTGTCCGTCGTCTTCCCAGGAGGCGAACTCCGAGCGACGTTGGCTGAGAACGGGCAGAGCATCACCGGTCACTGGATCCAGCCGCGCGTGCTCTTGAGCGGAATGAAGTTCGCCAGTCCGGTGGAACTGCGAACACTTCAGCCGGGTGTCTGGCGCGGCACCGTGACGCCGCTGGAGGACCGGTTTTCGCTGTACCTCGTCGTCAAGAAGCAGCCTGATGGCTCCGTGACAGCGTTCATCCGCAATCCGGAGCGGAACTTCGGCAACCGGATGCTGTTCCGCGTGGAGCTCCAGGACCGCACGGTCCGGCTCACGGCCACCACGGGCACCACCCAGATCGAAGGCACGTTCGACGCGCAGTCCGGTCGGCTGTCCCTCCCCTACCCTCCCTTCGATACGACGTTCGACTTCACCCGCCGGGACCGGTCGCAGGCCGTGGGGCTCTACTCCCGCACGCCCGCCCCAGGCCCCTACGCCTACCAGAAGCCCTTCGCGGAGGACGACGGCTGGACCACGGCCTCACCGGCCGACGTCGGCATGGACGTCCAACCGCTCCAGCAGCTCGTGCAGCGCATCCTCGACCAGGAACCCAGCCCGGAGTCAGTGCCCGCCATCCAAGGTCTGCTCATCGCGCGCCACGGGAAGCTCATCGTCGAAGAGTACTTCCAGGGCTTCGACAAGGAGCGGCCCCACGACCTGCGCTCCTCCTCCAAGTCCTACGCGTCCCTGCTGATTGGCATTGCCATGGACCAGGGTGCGGCCTTCACCGTGGACACACCTGTCGTCTCACTGTTCCCCGATTACAAGGGCAAGCTCTCCAACCTGGACGCGCGCAAGCGCAAGCTCACCGTCGCGCACCTGATGACCATGGCGACGGGCCTGGCCTGTGACGACGACAATCCGGATTCACCCGGCAACGAGGACCGGCTCGAGGACTCCGTGCCGGATTGGTACAAGTACACGCTGGACCTCCCCATGGTCCGCGCTCCCGGCGACGGGAAGGCCGTGTACTGCTCCGCGAACATCAACCTGCTGGGCGGCGTCCTCCGCAACACCACCCGCACCTGGATCCCCGAGTTCTTCACGAAGAACGTCGCCACGCCCCTCCAGATGCGCGGCTACCACGTCGACCTCATGCCCGACGGCGAGCAGTACCTGGGCGGCGGCATCTACATGCGCCCTCGCGATGCCCTGAAGCTCGGGCAGCTCTACCTCTCTGGTGGCACTTGGAACGGGAAGCGCGTGGTCAGCCAGCGCTGGGTCGAACGCTCCGTCGCGAACCAGGCGACGATGCCGGACGGACGGACCTATGGCTACACGTGGTGGCGCCATGAACTGCGCGTCGGCGACCGCGTGTATTCACAGTACGAAGCCAGCGGCAACGGTGGCCAGCTGGTGATGGTCGTCCCCGAGCTGGACCTCGTCGTGCTGTTCACCGCGGGCAACTACAACCACGTCGCCCTCTGGCGGAAGTTCCGCGAGGAACTCCTGCCCCGGTACATCATGGCCGCGGCCTCCACGCCCCCGCGGCCTTGACCCACTCTCAATCCCGATCCGGCGCTCCCAGCGGGAAGAGCGGGCGGTACGGCCGTCCCCCGTCCACCGCGCGTGCCACCGACGGACGCGCGAGCAACCTCGCGCGATAGGCGCGCAGCTGGGGACACGACTCGGGAATCCGGTGCGTCCAATCCGCGTAGAACAGCGACGGCGCTGCCGCACAGTCCGCCAGCGTGAAGTCGTTGCCCGCGGCCCAGGTCCTGCCCCCGAGCTGCCCTTCAATCCAACCGTAGGCGCGCTCCAGCTTCTCCACCGCCATCTTCATCCCGTCCTGGCGCTTCACCGGGTCCCCCGTCAACGCCCCGTCCACGGCGTGCTGGACCATGTTCATGACGTGCAGGTCGAAGAAGCGGTCGAGGAACCGCACGTCCAGCGCGACCATCGGGTCCTCGGGCAACAGGCGCACCGGCCCGGGATGCTTCAGCTGGAGGTACTCGATGATGATGCTCGTCTCGACGACGTTACGCTCGCCGTCCACCAGCAGCGGGAACTTGCGCAGCGGCCAGCGGCGCAGCCATTCGGCTGAATGCTCCGGTGTCTCCGGGCTGATGCTTCGAAACTCGAAGGGCGTGCCGTTCTCGTACAGCGCGATGAGCACCTTCTGCGTGTACGAAGAGAAATAGTGACCGTAGACCGCGAGCGACATCGTCGGACCTCTCCTTTCGACCACTTGCGTTTCACAACGGGTTGAACCGTATTTGCACCACTTGCATACTGCAAGCAGGAACCCCAGGAGCACGGCCATGCCGCAGACAGGGCGCTCCGGCTGCCCCATCAACCTGACGCTCGAACAGCTTGGCGACCGTTGGAGCCTGATCGTCATCCGCGACGTCATGTTCGGGAACCGGCGCAGCTACGGCGACCTGCTCTCGCAGAGCGAAGAAGGCATCGCCTCCAACATCCTCGCGGACCGGCTGAAGCGCCTGACCGCGTCCGGCCTGCTATCGCGACGCCCGGATCCGAACCACCAGCAGAAAGGCATCTACAGCCTCACGGAGGCGTCCATCCAACTGGTGCCCCTGCTCGCGCACATGGGTGCCTGGGGCCGCCGGCACACGCAGGTGAGCGAGGAGCTGTCGGTGCGCGCGGAGCTGTTGGAGAAGGGCGGCCCGCCCCTCTGGAACGCGTTCATGGAGGAGCTGCGCCACCTGCACCTGGACGCGCCGCGCCCTTCCCGCTCGGTGTTCCGCGAGCTTCAGGCCGCCTACGAGAAGGCCGTCGCTCGCAACGCTCGGGACGGACGGACCTGAAGCGGGTAGCGTTCACCGCGCTCATGAAAGCCATCGGCTGGTGGATGTTCGTCCTGCTGTGCGCGCTGTGGCTCCCCGCCTGCGGTCCCTACGACTGCACCCCGGAGAACTGCGCGGACGGCTGCTGCTCCTCGTTCAATGAGTGCATCTCGTTCCGGAGCGACTCGGAATGCGGCCCCAATGGCAGCGCCTGTGAACCCTGCGCGGAGGGCAGCGTCTGCCGGCTCGACCAGCACACCTGCTACGTGGGCGTGATGCGCACCTATATCCAGCCTCGGTACGCCACCATCGCGGACGTCGACCCGGATACGGGCGAGGACTGGGACTCCGACGGCTCTCCTCCGGACGTCGTCGTGGAGATGAAGTGTCCCGGCGCTCCCGAGCGCTCCCGCACCGAGGAGGACGAGAGCTGGGACCCCGAATGGCGCTCCGGCGGCTGCCAGGTCATCACGTCCAACCTGCTGCGCTACCCGCTCGAAATCTCCATCTTCGACAACGACGACTTCACCTTCGATGACGAGTTCGGCGGCCTCTCCTACCAGGTCACCCGCGCCGACCTGAACCTGGGCCGCATCGAGCTCTCCATCCCGCCCATCGTGAAGACGCTCGTCTTCGACCTGAGCCACAACTACGCGCCGCAATGAGCCGGGCCCTGCTGTAACCGCCTCCGCGCCCCTGGCGTAGTCCTGGGCATGCGCGCCCACGCACTGCCCCTCCTGGTCCTGTTCGCCGCTGCCTGCGGCCCCTCCTCCTCCGTGGACGAGGGCCTCGGCGTCGTCCAGGGCATCGACACATCCGAGACCGGCATCACCGCCTTCGTCCGCTCGGGCGAGTACGCCTCCTGGCTCGCGGAGCCCTCGGTCCACGACACGCGCGCGCCCCACGGCAGCAAGGTCCGCGTGTTCTTCAACGACGTCGTCGTGCGTTCGCTGCGCGACGGCAACGCCACACACCCCGTGGGCAGCATCCTGGTGAAGGAGCTCTTCGAGGACGACGGGAAGACACTCCGAGGCCACGCGCTGGACGTGAAGGTCTCGGAAGGCCCCGGCAAGGACACCTGGATCTTCTACGAGGGCTTCGGCCCCGACTACACCCGGAACTACTACGGCCGCGCCCACTCGACCTGCCACGGCTGCCACTCCGACGGGACGGACTACGTCACGTCACCGCTGCCGTGAAAATGACAACGGGCGGCCCCCTTTCGAGGACCGCCCGCCGTTGACCCACAGGCCTATCGCGCCGTGGACTTGCGACGCATCAGGAACACGCCCAGGCCCACGCCCGCGGCCCACTTCGCCGCGGCGGCCAGCGGCGTCTTGCTCAGCGGCACCGGGCGGTTCTCGTACCGCGGCTGGGGCGGAACGGGACGGAAGTCCGTGGCGCCGGGGAGGTTCGCGCCCTGCTCCTCCGCCTCCGTCTTCGTCACGTTCGGTCCCGGCGCGTCCGGATCACGCGAACCCGGAGCCTTCCCGTCCGGCGACTTGTGCTCGAGGATGCCGTTGATCTCCGCACCCAGCAGCACGACCATGCAGGAGATCTGCATCCACAGCAGCATCACGATGACACCGCCGATGGCGCCGTAGTTCACGTCATACGAGCCGAAGTTCGCCACGTACTTCGAGAAGCCCCACGAGGCGATCACCCAGATGACCACGCTCACCACCGAGCCCGGCGTGATGAACTTGAACTTCTGCTTCACGTCCGGCAGCACGTAGTACAGCACCGCCAGCAGCATCATCATCAGCAGGCCCGCCACCGGCATGCGCAGCCACAGCACGACGCTGGTGAACGGCTCGCCCAGCCGGTTCGCGATCGCCGGCGTCACGATGGCGACGAGGGCCGCCAGCACCACCGTCACCGCCGTCCCCAGCGTCGTCAGCAGCGCGAGGCCGCGCTTCTTCCAGAACGGGCGCTTCTCCGTCACGCCGTAGACCGTGTTGAGCGCGTCCATCAGCGCCACCACACCGCCCGACGCCGCCCAGACAGCGCCCACGCCACCGATCGTCAAGAGCCCCACCGGATTGCTGCTCGCCAGCGCCTCCAGCCGCTCGCCCAGGATCTTCGTCACCTCCTGGGGCGCCACCTTCGACAGCTCCTGGATGAGCTGCTGCGCCTGGTGCGGATCAATCAGCACACCGGCCAGGGACACGAGGAACAGCAGGAACGGGAACAGCGCCATGATGGCGGAGAACGTCAGCGCGCCCGCGACGTTGCCCACGTTGTCGCGCCCCCACTCATCCTTGAGGGACTTGAAGAACTCCTTCCAACTCATTCCCCTGCCGGGCAGGACCATGCGTCTCCTCCTCGGAGGAGATTGGGCATTCCATCCCCCGGCTGGCTTCCTCCGCTGGGACGCAGCTCGCCCCCCTGCCTGCTCACCGCGCAGGGGGCGGGGAATGACAAGCCCCCGCGCCACGCCTGCCCGGCCGCCCTTCGCGTCAGAAAACGGGCAGCACGGGCGCGTCCTTCAACCGGGGCGCGCGCTGATCCTTCGCCGACAAGAGCGGCTGCTTCACCGGCCACGGGATGGCCAGGTCCGGATCATCCCAGGCCACGCTCCGCTCGGACTCCGGGGAGTACAGCGCGGTGCACTTGTAGAAGAAGTCCGCCGAGTCGCTCACCACGCAGAACCCGTGCGCCAGGCCCGCCGGTACCCAGAGCTGATGCTTGTTCTCGCCCGTCAGCTCCGCGGCCACCCAACGGCCGAACGTGGGGGACCCCTTGCGGATGTCCACCGCCACGTCCCACACCGCGCCCGCCAGGCACTGCACCAGCTTGCCCTGCGCGTTCGGCTCCTGGAAGTGCAGGCCTCGCAGCGTGCCCTTCACCGAGCGCGACAGGTTGTCCTGCACGAACGGGCCGACCACCCCCACGTCCGCGTAGCGCTTCGCGTGGAAGGACTCGAGGAAGAAGCCCCGGTCGTCGCCGAACACCTTCGGCTCGATGAGCAGGACGTCCGGAATCGCCAGCGGGGTCACCTTCACGACACCGCCCCCCGCTTCTCCACCAGGTCCAACAGGTACTGGCCGTACTCGTTCTTGCGCATGGGCTCCGCCAGCGCCGTCAGCCGCTGCTCGTCGATGTAGCCCATGCGGAAGGCGATCTCCTCCGGACAGGCCACCTTGAGGCCCTGACGGCGCTCGATGATCTCGATGTAGTTGGATGCCTGCATCAGCGACTCGTGCGTGCCGGTGTCCAGCCACGCGTAGCCGCGTCCCATCAGCTCCACGTTGAGCTGGCCGCGGCGCAGGTACTCCGCGTTGACGTCGGTGATTTCATACTCGCCGCGCTTGCCCGGCTTGAGGTTCGCCGCGATGTCGATGACCTGGTTGTCGTAGAAGTACAGGCCGGTGACGGCGTAGTGCGACTTGGGCTTCGTCGGCTTCTCCTCGATGCTGACGGCCTTGTGCTGGGCGTTGAGCTCCACCACGCCGTAGCGCTCCGGATCCTTCACGTAGTAGCCGAACACCGTGGCGCCCTGCGTGCGCTTCGACGCGCGCTGGGTGAGCTCCCCCATGCCGTGGCCGTAGAAGATGTTGTCACCCAGGATGAGCGACACGGGGTCATTGCCCACGAAGTCGCGGCCGATGACGAACGCCTGCGCCAGGCCCTCCGGACGCGGCTGCTCGGCGTACTGGAGGCGGATGCCCCACTGCTCTCCGTCGCCCAGCAGCTCGCGAAAGCGCGGCAGGTCCTGCGGCGTGGAGATGACGAGGATCTCCCGGATGCCCGCCAGCATCAGCGTCGTCAGCGGGTAGTAGATCATCGGCTTGTCGTAGACGGGCAACAGCTGCTTGCTCACCACGCGCGTCAGTGGATACAGGCGCGTGCCCGAACCCCCGGCCAGAATGATTCCCTTCATGCGTGCTCCCCTGTGTTCCACGGCGCGGCCGCGAAACGGATGCGCGCGGCCCGGCCGCCACGCGCGCGATGCTCAACCGGCGCGGTGCGCCTTCCAGGCCGCGTGGAAGCGCGCCAGGGACTCCGCCAGCTCCAGCGGCTGGGCCTTCAGCTCCGTGCGCACCTTGTCCGTCTTGAGGCCGCTGCGCAGCGGACGGGGGCTGGCCAGCTTCAGGTCCGCCATCCGCGTGGGCGTGATCAACGACGCGTCGAAGCCGAACACCTCGCAGAGCGCCCGGCCGAAGCCCACCCGGTCGATGACCGTGCCGCCGCAGGTGTTCCACACGCCACCGAGCCGGCGCTCACCCAGCTCCACCAGCATGGCGGCCACGCTGTCCGCGAAGCTGGGGGACACCACCTGGTCCTCGAAGAGCTTCACCGGCTGGCCCTTCTCCAACGCCCCCACCAACCACGCCCCGAAGTTGGGACGCCCCGCCGCCGGCCAGCCGTACACCACGGCCGTGCGCGCGATGGCGCAGCCCGGCGCGAACACGCGCGCCGCCTGCTCGGCCATGTGCTTGGTCAGCGCGTACACGCCACGAGGGTTGGGCAGCGCGTCCTCGGAATACGGCCCCGCGTCCCCGTCGAAGACGTAGTCCGTGGAGACGTGCACCAGGTGCGCGCCCGCGAGCTTCGCCGCGCGGGCCACCGCAGCGGTGGCGTGGACGTTCGCCGCGTAGGCCGCGTCCGGATCCTTCTCACACGCGTCCACTTCCGTCATGGAGGCGGGGTGGATGATGGCCTCCGGACGGGCCTGGGCGATGGCGGCGGCCACGTCCTGCTCGCGCGTGAGGTCCACCTCCACGTAGCCGTGCGTGCCGCCCGTGCGCCGGGGACCGCGCCCCAGGCCCACCACTTCGTGACCGCGCTCGGTCAGCTGCGCGCAGACGCGGCTGCCCACCAGGCCGTTGGCTCCCGTGACGAGAAAGCGCATGGCGTCAGCCCCGCCCCTGCAGACGGGCCTTGTACTGGGTGTCGAAGTACTGGCGATAGGCGCCGCTGGTCACCCGCTCCCACCAG
Source organism: Corallococcus sp. CA041A (assembly GCF_003612075.1). Lineage (NCBI taxonomy): Bacteria > Pseudomonadati > Myxococcota > Myxococcia > Myxococcales > Myxococcaceae > Corallococcus > Corallococcus sp. CA041A. The sequence continues at coordinate 22,673 of NZ_RAWF01000061.1, read as the reverse complement.
GCGCGGTTCTCCATGTACCAGGTCACCGTGTCCGCCAGCCCCTGCTCGAAGGTGTGCTTCGGCTGATAGCCCAGCTCCGTGCGGATCTTCGTGGGGTCGATGGCGTAGCGGCGGTCATGGCCCGGCCGGTCCGCCACGTACTGGATGAGCGACTCGGGCTTCTTCAAGAGGCCCAGGATGCCCTTGACGATCTCGATGTTGCGGCGCTCTGAGCCGCCGCCGATGTTGTAGACCTCGCCCGCGCGGCCCTTCTCCAGCGCCACCAGCAGGCCCTGGCAGTGGTCCTCCACGTGGAGCCAGTCGCGCACGTTGGCGCCGTCGCCGTAGACGGGCAGCGGCTTGTCGTGCAGCGCGTTCACCACCATCAGCGGGATGAGCTTCTCCGGGAACTGGTAGCGGCCGTAGTTGTTCGAGCAGCGCGTCACCACCACGTCCATCTTGAACGTGTGGTGGTAGGCCAGCGCGATCAGGTCCGAGGACGTCTTGGAGGCCGAGTACGGGCTGGAGGGCTGCAGCGGAGAGGTCTCCGTGAAGGCGCCCGTGGGGCCCAGCGAGCCGTAGACCTCGTCGGTGGAGACCATCAGGAAGCGCTTCACGCCCCGGGCGCGGCAGGCCTCCAGCAGCTGCTGGGTGCCCAGCACGTTGGTGTTGATGAATACCTCCGGGCCCAGGATGGAGCGGTCCACGTGGCTTTCGGCCGCCAGGTGCATCACGGCGTCAATGCCGTGCTGGACGATGAGGTGTTCCACCAGCTCCCGGTTGGCGATGTCGCCGCGCACGAAGACGTGCTTCGGGTCACCTTCCAGGTCGGCGAGGGTCTCGAGGTTGCCCGCGTACGTGAGCTTGTCGAGGTTGATGATCTTCCAGTCGGGCCGCTCGCGGCGCAGGTACTTCACCAGATTGGAGCCGATGAAGCCGCAGCCCCCTGTCACCAGGACGTTCATTGACAAGCCACCACTCGCACTTCGAGAGAAAGCGCCCTCCGTAGCGGAGGCGAGGATCCCCGTCAAGGCAAGCGCGCGACCACTTGTGGCCGGTCCGGGCCAGGGGTAAATGCCATGCCCAACGTGAGCCTCTGGAACAGCAAGCGAGGGACCGCGTCCTCGAGCGCCGGAGCAATCCACCAGCTCGTGCCGCGGCTGGCCTGGGGCGACGCCGTGGGCAACCAGGTGCGCTACCTGCGAAACCTCCTGCGCGGATGGGGATACGCGTCGGAGATCTACGCCGAGCAGTGGGACGAGGCGTGTCGCGACGAGGTGCGCCCCGCCCTCGACTACGCGCGCGACGCGGGCCGGGACACCGCGCTGCTCGTCCATCACAGCTTCGAGTCGCGGCTGGTGCCGCTGGTGGCCAAGGCGAAGGGCCGCAAGGCGCTGCTGTACCACAACGTCACGCCCGAACGGTTCTTCGAGGGCACGGACCGCCACGTCGCCCGCGGCTGCATGCTGGCGCGCGAGGAGCTGCTCCAGCTGCGCGAGCACGTGACGCACGCCTGGGCGTACTCGCACTTCAGCGTGGAGGAGCTGTCCGCCGCCGGCTATCCGGACGCGAGCGTCCTGCCCTTCGCGGTGGACTGGAACGCGTTCAACGTGCCGCCAGACACGGCCCTGCGCGAGCAGGTGGAGGACGGGTGCGCCAACGTGCTCTTCGTGGGCCGCACGGTGCCCAGCAAGCGGTTGGAGGACGTGCTGCGCGTCTTCACCGCCTACCAGCGCCTGTACCAGCCCAAGAGCCGGCTGCTGGTCGCGGGGACGCTCTACAGCAGCGCGCCCTATGACGCGTCCGTGCTGGCGCTGCGCGAGCAACTGGGCCCGGATCGCGTGGTGTTCCTGGGCCGCGTGGACGCCGCGCAGCTGTCCGCGTGCTTCGCCTCCGCCACCGCGTACCTCTCCATGAGCCGCCACGAGGGCTTCGGCGTGCCGCTCTTGGAGGCCATGTACCGGGGCGTGCCGGTGGTGGCCTACGGCGCCGCGGCGGTGCCGGAGACCATGGGCGGCGCGGGCCTCACCACCCTGTCGGACGACCCCGCGCAGGTGGCGGGGCTGCTGGCGGTGCTGGAGCGCGACCCCGCCCTGCGCTCGCGGGTGGTGGAGGCGCAGCGCCAGCGACTGGCATCCCTGGACCAGCAGTCCGTGGCCCAGCGCGTGCGCGAGGCGCTCATGCCCTTCCTCCAGGGGGATGCGCCCCCGGCCCGTCCGCCCGCCGCGCCCGCCGTCACCGTGGTGTGCCCGGGCTTCGACGCCGCGCCGGATGCGCCCATGTCCCAGCTGGCGCGCGCGGTGGTGGACCGGCTGCCGGACGCGAGCCTGTGGACGGTGCGCCGTCAGGTGCTGCCCTTGCAGCTGGCCCCGAGCGATGAGCGCGACGGCGTGACACGGGTGCGGCGCTTCACGCCTGACGAGCCGTGCTTCGGGTTGGATGGGGTCAGCCCGCCGTCGTCGTCGCTGGAGACGGGCGTGCGGTGCGCCCCGGGGCCGTTGCTGTTCGCGGGTGCTGGTGAGGAGGTGGCCCGGCGCACGGTGTCGCGGCTACCGCCGGACTCGCGCGTTGCGGGCATCTGGGAGCCTCGCCGCGCGCCGGACGCGGGCGTCAAACAGGTCCTGGGAAAGAGGCTATGGGAGCTCACCCCGGGGGGCGACCTGACGTCGCTGGCGGCGGAGCTGGCAAGGGAGCTGGACGTGGGAGGACGCCCGCATGCGCGCTGAAGACCTCATCACCGGCGACCCCACCGTGAAGGCGGTGCTGGAGTCCCTGGAGCGGCTGCCCACGCCCGAGCCCGAGAAGGTGGAGGCGCTGCGCAGACGCCTCGCCGCCACCCAGGGCCCGGCCACCAGCCCCGCGTGGCCCCCGTTCCTGGAGGGCGCGCGGCTGAAGCGCGACGCGCGCTACGCGGACCCACCTTCGTCCCACCGGCCCGTGGTGGGGCCCGCGCTGGTGATGGCCAAGCGCGCCTTCCGGCTGGCGTTCCAGCCCTTCATCAACGAGGCGCTCCGGCGGCAGGTGGAGTTCAACGAGGCCATCCTGGACGCGCTCGCGCTCATCCACGAGCACCAGCGCGTCCAGGCGCGCACGCAGTCCCTGTGGCGCCAGGAGGTGGAGCGACAGCTGGAGCAGCTGACGTCGCGCCAGCCTGCCGCGACGCAGGAGCCTTCGCCGAAGCCGTCGCCAGAGCCCACGCAGGAGCCGTCGCGCCGTGGGCCCTCGCGGCGACGGGGCCGCTAGCCGGCCTGGAACCCTGGCGGACACGTGACGGGGGACGCGCGGAAGCGGTAGGGTGCCGCCCCCTATGTCCGCCCCCTCCTGTCCCGCCTGCGCTTCGTCCTCGCTCCGACCGTCCTTCCAGGGCCCCCGGCTGGACGTGGAGACCTGCGCGAGCTGTGGCCACCGCGTGGCGACCCACCGCGCGCCGCGCAACACCGCCGACTACCACGCGCAATACGACAGCGGCGGCTTCATGGACTCGCTGCGCGTCACGCGCCAGCGCCAGGCCCGGAGCATCGTCGAGCGCCTGCGCCGCCACATCCCCCAGCCCTCGCGGCTCCTGGACTTCGGTGCGGGCCGGGGCTGGTTCCTGGAGGGCTGCCGCGAGGCGGGCGTCCAGGAGCTGGCCGGCGCGGACATCTCCGAGCTGTCCGTCAACCTGATGCGCGACGCGGGCATCCCCGCCATGCGCCTGCCCCTTCCGGAGGGCGGACAGTGGCACCTGCCCCTCCAGGACCTGCCCTTCCGTCCACGCATCCTCACGCTACTGGACGTCGTGGAGCACTTCCCGGGTGCGCACCTGACGGACATGGTGCGCCACCTCGTCACACAGCTGGCGCCCGAGCTGGAGTGGGTGGTGCTGAAGGTGCCGGTGGCCAGCGGCCTGCTCTACCGCGTCTCCCGTGCCATGGCCGGCGTGGCCTCGTCGGGGCTGCTGGAGCAGCTCTACCAGGCCGGCACCTTTCCTCCGCACGAGAGCTACTTCACCCACGACTCCATGGAGGCCCTGCTCCCGCGCGTGGGGCTGGAGCGCGTGGACGCCTTCGGGGACCTGGACTTCGAGGCCGACAGCCTGGCGGACAGGGCGCATGCCCTGCGGAAGCTCCCAAGGCCGCTCGTCTCCCTGGCGGGCCAGGGGCTCGGCGCCGTGGCCCGGGGCCTGAGCCTGGAGGACGCGGGTATCTTCATCGCTCGCGTGAGCGGGAACCGGGCGTAGCGGGTTGTTCCGGCGTGCCGGGTAACGGTAGAAGCCCGGAAGACGCAGGAGGGGGCTGAATGGACACCCGACAGGGCCTCATCGTGTTGCTGGCCTTCAACGAGGAGGAGTGCATCGGCTCGACGGTGGCGGAGCTGCGCGAGGCGCTGCCTGAGTTCGACGTGCTCGTCGTGGACGACGGCTCACGCGACGCCACGGCGCAGCGCGCGCGGGACTGCGGAGCGAGGGTGCTCAGCCATCCCTTCAACCTGGGCGTCGCCGCGGGCGAGGCCAGCGGCCTGCTGTTCGCGTCCCGCAACGGGTACGAGCACGTCATCCGCATGGACGGCGACGGGCAGCATGACCCGGCGTCCGTGCCCGCGCTGCGCGAGGCGCTCCAGTCGGGCGTGGAGCTGGTCATCGGCAGCCGCTTCGCGGGCGTCACCAGCTTCCGCTCCACGTGGCTGCGCCGCTTCGGCAACCAGTTCCTGGCGAGCCTCCTGTCCACGCTGAGCCACCACCGCATCACCGACCCCACCTCCGGCTTCCGGGGCTTCGGTCCGCAGGCGATCCGCTTCTTCGCGCGCGTCCACCCGCACGACTACCCGGAGCCGGAGAGCGTGCTGATGGCGGCACGGCAGGGCTTCGCCATCGCGGAGGTGCCGGTGCGCATGCGCCCGCGCCTCACCGGCACCAGCTCGCTGACGCCGTGGAAGTCGGCCTTCTACATGGCGAAGGTGTCCTTCGCCCTGCTCATGGAGCGGGTCCGTCCCGTCTGATGCCCATGCTTCGCTCCAGCCTCATCGGCGTGGCCTTCGCGGCCGCCTTCGCCTTCAGCGTCCTGTGGTCGGCCCGGGGCCGGCGCACCAGCGAGCGGCACACCTTCGCGTGGCTGCTGGTGGCGGTGGCCATCGCGGGCCTGTCGCTGTGGCGCCAGGGCATCGACGCGCTGGCGACGGCCATGGGCATCTACTACGCCCCGTCCGCCCTCTTCTTCATCGCCCTGACGTGCCTCATGTGGCTGGTGTACCGGCTGAGCCTCCAGGTGGCCGACCAGCGCCAGCAGCTCAAGCGGCTGGCCCAGGAGGTCGCCCTGCTCACCTCCGCGGAGGCCGAGCGCGTCGCGCGTACACAGCCCCGTCCTGAAGTCATCTCCCCCGCCGTCGCCGCCCATCGCGACTCGCACGCCGTCTGAGGGCCCACCGGGCCCATCCCTTCTCCATGCTTCCGTCTTCACCGCCCCCGTCTCCGCTGCGTCCGTTCTTCATCGCGCCCGTCGTGGCCTTCCTCGTCGTGGCCGCCGTGCTGGGCGCGGTGCTGAGCTTCCTCACCCCGCCGTTCCAGGTGGCGGACGAGCCCGCGCACTTCTACCGCGCGTACCAGGTCTCCGAGGGACAGCTGACGGCCACGCGCATCCCGGTGGGGGACGCGGGCGGGCAGCTTCCGCGCAGCATCGTGCGGGTGGCGCAGGAAGTGTCCGACGGAGTGGGCGGCCATCCCGAGGTGCGCCAGGACCGGCAGCGCCTGAGCGACGCGATGCACGCGGCGCTGGCGCCCCAGGACACCCAGGAGTGGCGCTTCGCCGCGTCCGCCATCTACTTCCCGCTGGTCTACTTCCCGCAGTCGTTGGGCATGGTGCCCGCGCGGCTGTTGGAGGCGTCCCCGGTGGCGGTGCTGTGGGCGGGCCGGCTGGGCAACGTGCTGGTGGCGCTGTTGCTCACCGCGCTGGCGCTGCGGCTGATGCCCTTCCAGCGGTGGGCCTTCGCGCTGCTGGCGCTCACGCCCATGGTGCTCTTCCAGCGCGCGTCGGTGTCCGCGGACCCCATCACGATGTCAGCGTGCCTGCTGCTGGTAGCGCTGTCGCTGCACTACACCTTCGCGCACCCGGGGCCGCTGGGCGCGAAGCAGCTGGGGCTGCTGCTGGCGAGCGCGGTGTTCGTGGCGCTGTGCAAGCAGGCCTACCTGCCGCTGTCGCTGGTGTTCCTGCTGCTGCCGCTCACCCGCCTGGGGACGCGCGGCCGCTACGCCCTGGCCCTGGCCGCCATCGTCGCCGTGCCCGCGCTGCTCCAGTTCGCGTGGTCCTCCACCGTGCGGGACATCTTCCGCCCCAGCGAGGTGGTGGCGCAGGTGGCCCACATCCGCGCGCACCCCTTCCAGGTGCTGGGCGTGCTGGTGAGTGACTTCTGGAGGCGGCTGCCGGACTTCCTGCATCAGGGCGGCGGCGTGCTGGGCTGGCTGGACACGCCAGTGCCCCGCCCTGCCCTCTTCGCCCTGGCCGCGTTGCTCTTGGGAGTGATGGTGCTGGACGCTGACGGGGCCGCGCCGAAGGTGGGCTGGCGCGAGCGCGCGGTGGCGCTGGGAGTGGCGGTGGCGGGCGTGCTGGCCATCCAGGCCATGCTGTACCTGGCGTGGACGGCGCCGGGCGCGAACCACGTGGACGGAGTGCAGGGCCGCTACCTGCTGCCCTACACGCCGCTGCTGGTGGTGGCGCTGGCCCCGCCCGCCTGGGCACCGCGCACGCTGACGCGCTTCAAGCCGGTGCTCATCGCCTGCTTCATCCTGCTCACCGCGGCGGTGACGCTCACCACGGTGTACCAGCGCTACTACGGCCCGGCGTAGGGCCTGAAGGCTTCCGCACTTCCAGGAGCCACCCCGCCTCCAGGCAGGGTGGCTCCGTCCGGTTCAGCGCTGAATGGCCGTGGCGCTGGCGTCTTCGCGGGCCGCGCCTCGGGCCGCCGGATTCACCAGGCCGGACAGGAGCCCGTGGAGTTCCTTGGCCTGGGTCTCGTAGTCGCGCACGGTGGTGCGCTGGGCGTTCGGGGCGCGCGACAGACGCTCCGGGTGGGCCACCAGGTCGCGCAGCACGCGGCGGAAGCCGTCGGCGTCGGCCATGTCCAGGACGTTGCCGTTGACGCCCTCCACGATGTCCTCGCTGACGCCGCCTGACGCCGTGGTGACCACCCACACGTTACGGGCCATGGCCTCGCGCACCGTCAGGCCGAAGCTCTCCTTGCACTGCGAGGGCATCAGCAGCACGTCCACCCCGTCGAAGAAGGCGTCCATCCCGTCCTGATCATACGGAGGCACCACCTCCACCTTCCCCTTCACCTTCCATTCCTTCGCGTCGATGGAGGCCGACCCCATGCGCAGCTGGATGTCGGTCATCTTCAGGACCCAGCCGGACTCCGGCACCGACTCCAGGATGTCCTTGAGCCAGAAGTACCCCTTGTGCACCGCGTGGCCGCCCAGGTAGGCGAAGCGCACGGGGGCGTTGGCGGGGCGCGGGGCGCGCGCACGCGTGGGCAGCAGCACGCCGTTCTTGTTCACGACGATGCGCTCCGGCGCGACGCCGTTGGCGATGTAGAGCTGGCGCTGGAACTCGCTGGGCGCCATCAGCAGGGCCGCGCCATCCAGCACCTTGCGCAGGGCGAACGTGCGCTTGAAGGTGAAGCGCGAGTCCGGCACGCACTTGGTGCACACGCGCAGGTCGATGCCCTTCTGGCCGCAGTACGTGGCGTCCTCGCGGACCATGAACTGCCGCTCGCACAGCCACCACGCGTCGTGCACGGTGATGGTGTACGGGATGCCCTCCGCGGCGCACGCCGTGGCGAGCGCGGAGCTCAGGAGCTGGATGGAGTGGAAGTGCACCACGTCCGGGCGCACCGCCTTGAGCACCTGGGTGAAGGTCTCCCCCATGCGCGGGTTCTGGTACTCCTGGGCGCGGTCGGTGAGGGCCGGCACCTGGGTGGCGATGACCGGCAGGCCCAGCGCCTCGTAGCGCACCACCGAGTAGGCGGGCAGCGGCGAGTTGAGGATGCCGGTGAACACGGTGACGTCGCAGCCCTCCGCCTTCAGCTGGTGCGCCAGCTGCTCCGTGACGACGGTCGCCCCACCGAAGCTCAAGGGCGCGAAGAGGATGTTGGCTTCCAGGACCTTGAGGCGCGGAGGCGGCGCGGGCGGCAGGTGCTGGAGGATGGGCTGGAGCCGCTCCGTGGCCACCACCGCCGGGTGGTAGCGCGCCATCACGCTGCGGTGGGCCTCCTCGCCCATGCGCTTGCGCAGTGACGCGTCCTGCACCAGCGCGGACAGCCCGGACTCCCACTCCTCACGGGTGGTGGCGACGAAGCCGTTGCGGCCGTGGTCGATGATCTCCCGGAACGGCCCGGAGCCGGAGCACACCGCGGGCACGCGGAAGATGGACGCCTCGATGAACTTGATGTTGCTCTTGGCGTCGTTGAAGACCGTCGTCTCCAGCGGCGCGATGGAGATCTGCCAGGACGCGAGCGCGCGCAGGTAGTCATCCGCGTCCAGGAACGGGATGCGGAAGACACGGTCGGAGAAGCGCTCGAAGCCCGCCGGCAGCTCCAGGAAGCCGTGGATGGCCAGGCGCACGTTCGGATGGCGCTCCATCACCGCGAGGATGGCGTCCGCGGCGATGGCGAAGTCGGCGTCGTGCGTGCGGGTGCCGCTGCCGTAACCGATGGTGACCGTGTCCGCGTCCACCGCGGGCGGGCGCGCTTCCATCTCCCGGGCCAGCTCCAGGATGCCGTCGTCCAGGCAGTTCTCGACGACGTAGACCTTGCCGGAGATGACGCGGGCCATCTGCTCCGCGATGGTGGGCGTGCTGGCGATGGCGTGCTCACACAGGCTGAGCGCCTTGCGGTAGAGCTTCGCGCCGTTGAGCAGCAGCTCGCGCTCGTTCTCCGGCAGCCGCTGCACGTTGGTGTTCTTCTGGTACTCCTCCACGTCGAAGATGAGGTCGTCGACGTCGAAGAAGTGCGGGACGCCCAGGCGCTTGGTCTCCGCCAGCAGCTCCTCCACGCCAGGGAACGCGGGCACCCGGTAGTAGATGACCAGGCCGTGGAACTGGAGCGCGGCCTTGCACTCCTCGTGGTCGTTCCAGCGCAGGACGGTGACGTCGTACCCGAGCCGGTGGAACATGGCGACCTTCTGATCCACGCGGTAGCGCTTGCACTGGGGCAGCGACAGCTCCGCGATGATCAGGATGCGCCGGCCCAGACTGGCCTGGGAGAGCTGCGTCAGCGGCGCGGTCCACGGAGCCGGGGGCGCGAGCGGCGTGCTCGGGGCCACGACCGAGGCGATGGAGGCGGTGGGCGCGACGGGGGCGGCAGGCGTGAGGGCGGCCTTGGCGGCGCGCAGCGCCTTGAGCGCGCCCTGCTTCGCGGGCAGCTTGATCAGCTTCGCGCCCACCTTGTGCAGCGTGCCCTTGCTCTTCTGGTAGAGGTGGCCGCGCTTCGTGCCGGGGGGCAGCACGCGCTCGCGCATGGCCCAGTAGCGGTTGATGGCCTTCCACGCGAGGCTGCCGTTGATGTGCGCCAGCTCCGAGCCCTGGCGCGCGACGTGCGCATCCAGTTCGTAGATGCGGGCGTTCTTGCGGCCCAGCTCCTCCTGGAGCATCCGCTGGGCCAGGCCCTGCCGTGCGAGCCGGCCTTCGAACTCGCGCAGGGTGCTGGCGGTGTCGCGTGCCGCTTCACGGGCGGCATCCAGCTCCGCCTGGAGCTGCTGCGCCTGGCGCGCATGGTCCGCGGCCTGCTGTTCCTTCTGGCCGTAGGCGTCGCGCAGGTGCTGCCGGTGCAGCAGGAGCGTCAGGCGCCCGCCTAGCGTGGCGAAGGCCTGCCGCACGTGTTCACGTTCCGCGTCCCGGGTGCTCGTCAGCGCGAGCATCCCTTCCGGCTGCTCCGGGCCCACGGCGAGCACGCCCAGACCGAAGCCGTGCTCGAACTCGAAGGAGGGATACTGGCCCCGGAGCTCCTCCCACAGTTGCCAGACGCCGAAGTTGCGCTCGTGCACGTGGGTGTCGTGGAAGAGGATGACGCCGCGCGCGCTCATCTTGGGGCGCCAGTGCTCGAAGTCCGCCTTCACCTGCGCGTACTCGTGGCAGCCGTCGATGTGGAGCAGGTCGATGGAGCCGTCCGCGAACTGGCTCAGGGCCTCGTCGAAGGTCATCTGGTGCAGCTGGGAGAACCGGCTGTAGAGCGGGTCATGGTGCGCGCGCAGGTCCGCGAGCACGTCCGCCCCGTAGAAGCCCGCGTGCGGGTCACCCTGCCAAGTGTCCACCGCGTGGCAGCGCGTCTCCAGCTTCAGCGCGTCCACCGCCTGGCAGAACGCGGAGTAGGACACGCCGGTGTGCGCACCCAGCTCCACCAGCGTCGCGGGACGCAGCAGGTCCATCAGGAACATCGCGAACGGGACGTGCTCCACCCAGGCTGAGGAGGCCAGCAGCCGCAGGGGCTGCGTGAGGCAGAGGGGGTGTTCCAGGGGATTGAGCTGTGGATGCATGTTGGTGGCGTCCGGAAGGCCGACCCTCGCTGCAGGCAAGGCACGCCCCCCTCTCCTTGGCGGATGTCCTCCATGTCACCCCCCTCCGGGAGCGTCAAGGCTGGCAGCCCGCCCGCTCCCCATGGGAGGAGGCGCGTTCGCTGTTCATTTCTACGGTGTCTGGAGAAAGCCGAGGCGCGGATGTCCGGTGGGGTCGGTCCGTCCCGCGCGGGCCCACGCGTCACGGAGCCGGTCGGCGTCGTGGGTGGCCTCGGGTGCGTCGTCCTGGGAACGGGTGCGCACGAGTCGCGCGTGGGGTGCGTAGAGGACGCGCAGCCCGGCTTCGCCCGCGCGCAGGCACAGGTCCATGCCCCGTCCCTCATTGGAGGTGAACGCCGCGTCCCAACCTCCGAGCGACTCCAGGACCTCGCGGCGGATCATCGCGCAGGCGCTGGAGACGGCGCGCACGTCCCGCGGCCAATGCGATCCACCGAATGCGCCGAGCGTGGGATCGAACAGCCCCGCGAAGGGACGCAGTACCCGGCCCTCTGCGTCGAAGCGCAGCCCGGCCTCCAGCACCAGGCCCCAGGGAGAGACGATGCGCGCGCCCACCACGCCGACGCCGGGGCGCGAAGCCTGCGACGCGAGCTCCCGCAGCCACCCCGGTCCGGTCGGGAGCGTGCCTGCCTCCAGGACGAGGATGAGTTCGCCCCGGGCCTCGCGCAGCAACTGGTTCGCCACTGCGCCCGGGGTCGCGGCCGCGGCCACCTGGACGCGGATGGCGTTGCCGGTGGAGGAAGCCGCTGGAGACGAAACAGGGACGCGGACCTCCACGTCCAGGTCGTCCGTGAAGGCGAGGAGCGCCGTGAGCTCGGCCTCGGTGGGCGCTTCTGACAGCAGCACGGACACCCGGGGACGGCCCACGAGCGGGTGGCGGATCCGGTACAGCCCAGGCGAGACCGTCTCCACCGAGACGCCCTCCCCCATGCGCGCCAGATGCTCCGCCACGGCCCTGCGGCCTGCGTCGGAGGCCGCGGGCTTCGCGCTGGCGTCCGTGGCCGTGGAGCCGGGCAGCGTCCTCCAGTGGTAGAGCACGCGGGGGATGTGCTCGAAGTGACGCGTGCGCTCCATCAGGCGCAGCAACAGGTCGTGGTCCTGCGCCCCCTCGAAGCCCGGGCGGATGCCTTCCACCTCACGCAGCAGCGATGCACGCACCACGAGGAAGTGGCACACGTAGTTCACCGCGCGCAGCAACTCCGGAGACAGCGACGGCTTCAGGTAGGGCGCGAAGCGCAGCCCCTGCGCGTCCACCTTGTCCTCGTCCGAATAGACGACGTCCGCGTCCGGCGCTTCACCCAGCCGCAGCGCGACCTCGGCCAGCGCGTGCGGCGCCAGCAGGTCGTCGTGGTCGAGGAAGCCCACGTAGTCGCCGGTGGCCAGGGCCAGCGCGGCGTTGGTCGCGCGGGCGATGCCCTGGTTCGACTCCAGCCGCTCGAAGCGGATCCGCGCGTCGCCGGCCGCGGCCTCTCGCAGCGTGTCCGCCACCGCCGCCGAGCGTGAGCCGTCGTCGACGATGCACAGTTCCCAGTGCGGATACACCTGCGCGCGCACGGACGCGACGCATGCGCGGAGGACGTCCACCGGCGTCTCCCAGGCGGGCGTGACCAGACTGATCAGCGGCCGGCGCTCCAGCCGGGCCAGCGCGGCGGTCGCGTCGCGGACCTCGTGGGCTTCTCGCTCCAGGGCGTCGCGCGTGTACCCGACCGGCGCGGGCAAAAGCACGGCCGGACGGGCCACGCCCAGGAGGCGCCGCAACAGGCGGACGGTCGCGTGATTGAAGGCGACCTGCCGCCGCCACAGCTCGCGCCACAAAGGCAGGCCCACCGCGCCGGCCTCCTGCGCCAGCACGTCGCAGCGGGCCTCCAGCGCGTCCAGTGCCTCAGCGGCACCTTCGGTCCGGAGGGGCCATCCAGGTCTGGACAGCAGGGCCACGACCGCGAGGTTCCAGGCCCGCTGCGCCTCCAGCCCGGGCACGGAGGGAAGCCACCGGCCCACCAAGCCCACGGGCCGCGGATCCGCGAGTCGCCCAAGCTCCTCGCGGGCCAGCTCCGGCAGTGTCCGCTCCGGCTGACGGATCAACGCTCTCAGCCGCAGGTCGAAGCGCAGCTGGCGGTCCAGCACCCAGCGCTGCAAGGGCGAAAGCCCCCGCGTCCCAAAACGTTTGGCGGCGGTGATGACCGGGCCCCAGCGCGCGCGGTGCGACCGCGGCACGTCGAAGCCCAACACCTCGACGAAGATATCGCGCGGCGGATGCGCCCGGCCGCCGGGAGGTCCCGATGTGGCCTGCGCGGAGGAAGAAGTCTTCCGGTCGGCCGAGTCCAACGTCGCGACCTGCGCGGCGGAGAACGGCTTCCGGTCGGCCGACTCCAACGTCGCGGGCTCGTCGGCGAAAGATGACTTCCGATCGGATGGGCCCAACGTCGCTGCCTCAACGCCTGGCGTGCTCCGCGAGCCGTCACTGTCGGCGGTGCCCATCGTCTCAGCGCCCGCTGCCGGATTTGAGCCGGTTCGCCAGGGCCTTGAGCGTGCCGTGGACCCAGGGGATGCCGTGGACGCGGGCATTCAGCATGTCCACCACCCGGTGGCGGAACTCCCGGGCCTGGAGCGTCTCTTCGCGGATCCGCGCCACGACATCCACCCAGGCATCCAGGGGGCGCACCAGCCAGGTCCCCGGAGCCACGGCGACGGCCGGCGGCTCGCGCGGCCCGCGTACCTCGCACGAGGCGATGCCGCCCAGGAACACCGGAGGAAACAGCGCCCCCAGCCGCGCGGGCAGGTCCCCGAGTCCCGACTCCATCGCCACCGGGAAGGGCCCGATGCGACTCCGGTCGATCACCATCGCGTGGACGAGCTCCGGGTGGATCACCAGGTGCTCCACCTCCAGCCGCTCACCCAGCGGGAACGGCACCTTCGCGCGCACGTACGGCGGGGTCCCCTCACCGGACGCCCACTCGGTGCGGAACGCCCGCGCCAACGCCCAGGCCTCGCGGCCCGTCTGGAGCGCGCGCACCAACTCCACGTAGTGACGCGGGTACACCACGCACCGCGCGTCCACGAACGCCAGATACTGTCCCCGGGCCTCGCGCACGGCCTCCGCGTACAGGGCTCCCGAGGGCGCGCGCACGGTGCGAGCCTGGAACGACCCCAGCCTGCCGTAGCGCTCCAGCGCCGCCTCCGCGGCGGACAAGTCCACGCCCTCGGGCGCCGCGAGCAGCAACTCCAACGGCTGCTGCTCCTGACAGGCCAGCGCGAAGAGGGCCTCATCGAGCGCCGCGTCCCGAGTCCCCGGATCCACCGTGACGACGACGCTGAGCAGCCCCGCCACTGGCGCGCGGACGGGCCCATCCGGCACCGCGACGTAGAGCCCCTCCTCCACCTGCGTGGATGGCGACAGCTGGGCCAGCAACGCCCGCAGCGCCTGCGCGGTGTCCTCCGCCAGCGCCGTGCCCCCGGACGCGCACGGCACCACCTCACGGTGAGCCACGCGGTAGCCCGCCTCGGCCAGCCGCCGCAGCATCCGCTGTTCTGAGAGCCCCGCGCGCACCGGCGCCTCTCCCGTCAGCGCGCCCATCAGCGCCCGCGCCGAACCGGCGTTGCGCAAGGTGAACACCAGCTCCGCTCCCGGAGCCTCGCGCCGCAGCGCCTCCAGCCCTTCCTCCAGCACCCGCTCGACCGCGTCGCCCTCGAGCACCACGAGCGTCGGCGCGGGTCCCTTGCCCCGCTTCCACTCCGGCCCCGGCAGCTCCCGCACGGAGCCGCCCCGAGCCCGCAGGGCCTCCGCCAGCGCTGCCGACGCGCCCACCAGGCACACCGCCGCGCCCGCGTGCGCACGCGACAGCACCAGCTCCATCCACCGCGCGGACACGGCGGACGGAGGCGCCTCTTCGGATAGAGCGCTCACCAGCGCCTCCGAGCGAACTCCAGGTGGTGCCTGAAGTCCGCGATGCCCGCGAGCCGCCGCCCGGGCTTGAGGATGTCGGGCGTCTGGAATGGCTCGCCGCCCAGCTGCGCGTACTCCCGCAGGCGGGCGTTCGTGAAGGCCGCGTCACCGTACTTCGCCCCGAGCAGGGCCGCGCTGCGGCGGACCATCCGCTCGCGCACCGGGCTCTCTTCCCGGGTGACGGTGTAGTGGTGCACCAGCGCGGAGGGCGCCACCCGGATGGACAGCCCGGAGGCCCTCGCCCGCCACGACAGGTCCACGTCCTCGCAGTACATGAAGAAGCGCTCGTCGAAGCCACCCACCGTCGCGTGTAGCTTCTTCGTCACCAGCAGCACGCAGCCGCTGCACCAGGGCGTCTCGCCCGTCGCCGGATGGTACGGCTTGGGGTGCTCGTCCGGGAACAGCCGGGCCTCCACCAGCCCCGTGTCCGCCCGCTGATCCGCCACCCGCGCCAGCTCCCGCACGCAGTCCGGGTGCAGGAGTCCATCCGGGTTCACGCAGACGTAGTACCGCGCTCCGCCCGAGCCGAAGGCCTCCGTCATCAACCGGTTGTGCGCGGCCCCGAAGCCCAGGTTCCTCCCGGCGTGCCGGTAGTCCGCTTCAGCGTCCAGCCGCGCCACCCGCGCGCGCAGCGTGTCGTCCGGCGAGTTGTCCATCCAGACGACCCGGAACGCGGGCGCACCCGGGACCTCGCGGTTCCACCGGAGCGACTCCCACAGTCGCTCCAGCTCCCGCTCCGGGTTCCGGTAAAGCACGATGCCCAGCCAGATGCCCGGCCCTCCCCCATTCGCCGAAGCAGGGCCGCTCACGAGCCGACGTCTCGCACTGGCGCCACGCGAGCCGCGGCGCCCTCCACGATCCACCGGTGCGGAGGCCGCGTCAGGCCTCCGTCCCGCACGCTGGAGCGCACCTCGAAGGCGCACGCCGCCTCGCGCTTCTCCCGCACCTGCCCTGCACGGTCGCGCACCACCACCGTGAACGCATAGCGCCCCGCGGTGAGGCCCAGCCGGTCCACCACGAAGCGCACCGTCCCGCTGCCGGCCGCCGCCGCGCAGAAGGGCACGTCCTCCGCGAACGTGTCCGTGGCGTGCACCAGCACTCCGTCCGCCCGGGAGAGCTCCAGCCCCAGGCCCAGCTCCGGCGCGGGCGTGCGCGCGGTGTACGCCACGCTCAGCTCCAGGCCGTCCTCGGTGTCCACGAACTCCACCGCCGCGCCGTCCCGGCCCAGCAGCCGCACCGCGTCCACGGTGAGCGGAGACGGTTCGGCCTGGGGCGCCGCCAGCGACGGCAGCGCACCGCCATCCGACGCCAGCGCGGGCGCCTCCATGGACATGCCGCGCTCTTCCGCCAGCGCCACCGCGCGGCGGTAGCTGCGGATGACGTCCGCGGGCGGACCGAACTCGCGGATGCGCCCGGCGTCGATCCACGCGCCCAGGTCGCACCAACGCTCCAGCGTCCCCAGGTCGTGGGTGACGATGACGATGGTCTTCCCGGCCCGCTTGAACTCCGTCATCTTCGCCAGGCTCTTCTTGCCGAAGTGCTCGTCACCGACGGCGAGGATCTCGTCGATGATGAGGATGTCCGGATCCACGTGCGTGGCCACGGAGAACGCCAGGCGCATGTACATGCCGCTGGAGTAGGTGCGCACCGGCTCGTCGATGAAGTCGCCCAGCTCGCTGAAGGAGATGATCTCCTCCATGCGCGCCTTCACCTCCGCGCGCGACATCCCCAGGATGATGCCGTTGATGAGGATGTTCTCCCGGCCGGAGAAGTCCGGGTGGAAGCCCGCGCCCAGGTCCAACAGCGCGCTGATGCGCCCGTTGATGTCGATGGTGCCCGTGGTCGGCGTGTAGATGCCGGAGATGAGCTTGAGCAGCGTGCTCTTGCCAGAGCCGTTGCGCCCGATGATGCCCACCGTCTTGCCGCGGGGCACCACCAGGTCAATGCCCCGGAGCGCTTCGATCATGGACTTGCCGTCCGTGTCGCGCTGGCCACGCAGGAGGCGGATGAGCTCCGACTTGATGGTGGTGTACTCGCGCCGGATGGTGCTCTTCCGGAAGCTCTTCACCACGTTGCGGAGCACGATGGCGTCCGGAGACGCAATGGCGCTGGTCATATGAACTCCGCGAAGTCCTCGCGACGGCGCTCGAAGATGCCCGCCGCCACCCACAGCAGCGCAGCGGAGATGCCCATCCACATCAGGAGCGGGCCGGGCTGCGGCAGCTGGTGTTCGTAGAAGATGGCCTGGTACGACGTCACCATCACCGCCATGGGGTTGAGCAGCACGATCGGCCCCCGGGCCGCCTCTGGCAGCGAGTCCACCCGGTAGAACACCGGCGTGACGAAGAACCACATCGTCAGCAGGTTGGCGATGATCTGCTGCAGGTCCCGGAACGTCACGTTGAGCGCGGACACGATGTAGACCAGCGCCACCGTCATGCACAGCTGCGTGAGCAGCACCACCGGGAACGCCACCACGTGCCAGCTGGGCACGTAGCCCAGCAGCAGCCCCAGCGCGACCATCAGCGGCAGGGACAGCACGTAGTTGCACAGGTTGGTCACCACCACCGTGGCCGGCAGCACCTGCGCGGGGAAGCGCACCTTGGTGAGCAGGTCGCGCCGGTCACTGATGGCGCTGGCCCCCGTCCCCAGCGACGTGGAGAACCAGATCCACGGGAGCAGACCTATGAAGACGAAGAACGTGTACCCGGGGATCTTCTGCCGCATGTAGACGGTGAAGAGCAGCGAGTAGACGCCCATCTGGAGCATCGGGTTGAGGAACGTCCAGAAGAAGCCGAGCACCGAGTTCCGGTACCGCGCCTTCAGCTCGCGCTGGGTCAGGCTGAGCAGGAGGCCCCGGTACTGGTAGAGCTCACGGAGGTTGCGAAGCATGCGGCGCCATCCATACCTCATGCCCCCGGAAGGTGTCAGGCATGGGACTCCAGCCATCCGCGCGAAAGCCCGTCTGGCCGGCAGCCCTCGCGCGCCCTCGGAGAGGCCATTTTGGCAAAGAAAAAGGCCCCCTGGTTTCCCAGAGGGCCTTTGATTGGAGCGGGAAAAGGGATTTGAACCCTCGACCCTCGCCTTGGCAAGGCGATGCTCTACCGCTGAGCTATTCCCGCATCAGGTACTGCGGTGCTGCGTGCTTCGTTTGGAGCGGGAAAAGGGATTTGAACCCTCGACCCTCGCCTTGGCAAGGCGATGCTCTACCGCTGAGCTATTCCCGCATCAGGTACCGCTGTGTTGCTTGCCACCCGCCGGTCGGTGCCGCGCCGGAGGTGGGGTGCGATATACAGAGGCCCTTCGGACACGTCAAACACTTTTCGCATCCGGATCCGTGCTGCCCCGGCGGGCGAGCATGTTGAGGAACGCGCGGAAGTAGACGACCGCGCTCCACACGGAGAACGCACCCGACAGGTACACCAGCACCTTGCCCACCTGGTTGTAGTCCACCGTGACGACGCGGAAGCCCACGTCCAGCGGGTGCACATAGTGGACGCACAGGGAGATGATCCCCACCAGCTGGAGGGACGTCTTCCACTTCCCCTCCTGCCCCGCGGCGATGACCATGCCTTCACTGGCGGCGATGGTGCGCAGGCCGGAGACGATGAACTCGCGGGCCAGCAGCACGATGACGACCCAGGCGGCGATGCGGCCCAGGCGCACCATCATCACCAGCGCGGCCATGGCGATGAGCTTGTCCGCCAGCGGATCCATGAACTTGCCGACGACAGTGATGAGGTTCCAGCGGCGGGCCAGGTAGCCGTCAATCACGTCGGTGATGGCGGCCACGGCGAACACCAGGCCGGCCAGCAGCGAGTGCAGGGGGTCCGCGTCGTAGGTGAGCCAGACGAACACGGGGATGAGGAGGATGCGCCCCAGCGTCAGCATGTTGGGCAGGTTCCAGAACTCCTGCACCAGGATGCTGGGACGGCGGGACGCGCGGCGGCGGGCCCGCTCCTCGCGCTTGCGCTGCTTCCTGAGGGCTCGCTCGGTGGCCATGGGCGCGCGTTCTACCGGACCCCGAGTGCGATGAGGGCAAATCCTTCACCGCCCAGCTCCACCGCCGCCTTCAGTGTCTCCCCGGCAGCGGATGTCACGAGCGGCACCACGCGGGGCGTGAGGTTGCCCACCCAGCCCACCAGGTGCGTGAGGGGCACCGTCACCGGCTGGTCCATGGCCACCGGCACCGAGCGCAGCGGGCCCGTCAGGCTGAGCAGCACCCGCCCCTGCCCGCGCAGGTGCACCAGGTCCAGGTCCTGGGCCAGGTCCGACGGCACGCGGCCGTTCTCGAAGACGACGGGCTCCTCGAAGGCGAAGACGCAGGCGTCGCGCAGGTAGACGGACTCGTCGTCCAGGGAGACAGCCACCCACTGCCGCCCGGACGCGGGCTCCAGGTGCAGCGTCCCCTGCCCCCGGGCGCGCACCATGGACTGGTCGCCCTCGCCAAAGGGCTTGTCCGTGGCCCGGCCCCGGAAGCGCTTCATCTCCGGCTCGAAGGTGACCTGCCCGCGCACGGCGATCAGCCCCTCCAGGCGCGTGAGCAGCTCGCCCTCCACCGCGAGCGCCATTGCCGACGCACCTTGGGTGAAGGGCTGGCCCGGCACCGCGCCCGGCAGCGCCACCGAAGGCACCCACGCGGTGAGCACCGGCGGATTCGCGCCCGTTCCGGCCTCAGGCGACGAAGGCGGTTCGGCGGAGTGGGTCACCTGAAGCGACCCGATGGACCGGGTCAGCTGGATCGGCTCGGCAGACTGAGTCGCCGGGGGCGGCTCGCTCGTGGCCAGCGCGGCGAAGGTCTCCGCGAAGGCGTCGACGGGCTCCGACTCCAGGTCGGACGCGAGGACGGGCGGCTCCTCGGAGACCTCGATCTCCTCCGACACCGGCGTGGGGGGCAGCTCGTCGGCGACCTCGACGTCGTCACCGGAGGTGTCCGCGTCCGTGGTGGCGGCGAGCTCCGCGTCTTCGTCAAAGAGGCTCTCGCCCGCGGCCAGGCTGGGGTCCTCGTCCTCCTGGACCTGGGTCGCGGCTCCCGAGGTGAAGGCGTGGTCATCCGTGGGAGCAGGAGGGCCCTCGTCCTCCGCGAAGCGCATGTCGTCGTCCGGCGGCTTCGCGGCGACCTGGGGCGGCGGCGCGGCGGCGGTGCGAGGACTGCGCGGCGCCTCATCCAGACCGAACTGGGCACCCCAGTCACTCTCGCCGGAGGCGGACGCAGGCGGCGCGGCGGTCTCCTCTTCCTCCTCGCGCGGACGGGCCGGCATGGGGGCGGCGGGCGGACGGCTGTAGACCTCCCCCGCGATGGCGCGCGACATCTTCTCCGCCATGGCGTCGCTGCCGGACAGGAGGAAGTGCTCGCGCGCGCGGCCGTACTCGCCCATCTGGGCGAAGGTCAGGCCCAGGTAGTTGTGGGCCTTCTTGTGGTCCGGGGCCAGGTCGGTGGCGGTCTCGAATTCACGCGCCGCGCGCTGGAGCGCGTTCGTCTTCAAGTAGACGAGCCCCAGGTTCACGCGCAGCGTCGGGTCCACCGGGTTGTCCCGTACGAGCATCTCGTACAGGTCGGCGGCGCGATCGAAGAGGCCCAGCTTGAAATACGTCAGGCCCAGGAGGTTCTGGGCCTTCTCATGGCGCGGCTGGAGCTGGTGCGCACGCTCCAGGAAGTCCTTCGCTTCGGTGACCTTGCCGGCGCCCAGCAGCTCGCTCCCGCGATGGAGCTGCTGCAGGAACTCCTCGTCATCGGGGCCCGGCGGCTTCGTCCCCTTCGTGCGCGTCGTCATTCTCGGGTGTGGGCTCACGGCTGCTGGCCTCGGCCTGGGCGAGCCGCTCGCGCTCCTTGTAGTGTTGGTAGAGCTGGAGGACCTTGCGCACGTAATCCTGCGTCTCGGCGTACGGCGGCACCTGGCCTCCGTACTTCTTCACCGCGTCCGGCCCAGCGTTGTACGCGGCGACCATCTTCACCATGTCGCCGTCGAACATGTTGGCCAGGACGCGCAGGTAGCGCACGCCGCCCTCGATGTTTTCCTTCGAGTCGAAGATGTCCTTCACGTACATATCCGACGCGGTGCCCGGCATGAGCTGCATCAACCCGCTGGCGCCCTTGTGGCTGAGCGCGTTCGGGTTGAAGTTGCTCTCCGTGTGCATGATGGCGCGCACCAGCGCGGGCGGGATGCGGTAGCGCAGCGCCGCGGTGGTGATGTGCGGATCCAACTCCGTGGGCGTCCGCGAGCGGCCCCGCACGGGAGCGGACTTGGCCGGCGCGGGCGTGAAGGTCCCGGACAGCTTGCGGGCCTTGCGCGCGCCTCCGGGAGGCACGTTCGTGTAGACGATGGTGCCGTCCTTCTCCACGTAGCTGTAGATGCCGTCCGAGGCGGCGGCCGGCAGGGCGGCGGTCAACAGGACGACGAGGGCGGTCAGGACACGCATGGCGGCGGTGCGAAACCTTAGACAACACCCGGAAAGTCCTCAAGAAAACGCCTTGTTTCCAGCACTTACCGCCATTAAGCCTGTTGGCCATGCCCCATCGGTTCGATTTCCTGGTCATGGGCGGCGGCGTGGCCGGACTGTCGTTCGCCCTGCAGGCGGCCCGGCACGGCACGGTCGCCGTGCTCACCAAGCGCGAGCGCGGCGAAGGCAACACCGCCTACGCCCAGGGGGGCATCGCCGGTGTGCTCTCCCCCACGGACACCTTCGATTCGCACATCGAGGACACGCTCGTGGCGGGCGCGGGCCTGTGCCACCGCGACGCGGTGGAGGTGACGGTGCGGGAGGGGCCCGCGCGCCTCAAGGAGCTGGTGGCGCTGGGCGCTGCGTTCGATCAGCGCGGCGGCGAGTTCGACCTCACGCGCGAAGGTGGCCATTCCGCCCGCCGGATCATCCACGCGGGTGACATCACCGGCCGCGAGGTGCAGCGCGCGCTGCTGGCCGCGTGCGACGCGCAGCCCAACATCACCTTCTTCCAGAACACGGCCGCCATCGACCTCATCCTGGACCGGCGTCCGCACACCCCGGCCGGCAGCCGGTGCCTGGGCACGTACGCGCTGATGGAGGACGGCTCCATCGAGCGCTTCCTCTCCAAGGTCACGGTGCTGGCCACGGGTGGCGCGGGCAAGGTGTACCTCTACACGTCCAACCCGGACGTCGCGACGGGCGACGGCGTGGCCATGGCGTACCGCGCGGGCGCGCGCGTGGCGAACATGGAGTTCTACCAGTTCCACCCCACGTGCCTCTTCCACCCGGAGGCCAAGAGCTTCCTGATCAGCGAAGCGCTGCGCGGCGAGGGCGGCAAGCTGCGGCTCAAGGGCGGCCAGACGTTCATGGACCGCTACCACCCCATGCGGGACCTGGCCCCGCGTGACGTGGTGGCGCGCGCCATCGACGCAGAGCTCAAGCGCACGGGCAATGACTGCGTCTACCTGGACATGACGCACCTGGGCCGCGCGTACCTCACCGAGCGCTTCCCCAACATCTACGCCACCTGCAAGGCCTTCAACATCGACATGGCGGTGCAGCCCATCCCCGTGGTGCCCGCGGCCCACTACCAGTGCGGCGGCGTGGTGACGGACCTGCACGGGCGCACCAACATCCCGGGCCTCTACGCCATCGGCGAGGTGTCCTGCACCGGCCTGCACGGCGCGAACCGGCTCGCCTCCAACTCGCTGCTGGAGGGCCTGGTGTACGGCCACCGCGCGGTGCAGGTGGCGGCGGAGGAGCTGTCCTCGCTGACGCTGCCGAAGGAGGACCCGCCGGCCTGGGACTCCGGCAGCGCGGTGGACTCCGACGAGAGCGTGGTCGTCACCCACAACTGGGATGAGATCCGCCGGCTGATGTGGAACTACGTGGGCATCGTCCGCACGGACAAGCGGCTGATGCGCGCGCGGCGGCGGCTGGAGCTCTTGCGCGAGGAGATCCGCGACTACTACTGGCGCTTCAAGGTCACCCGCGACGTCATCGAGCTGCGCAACATCGCGGAGGTGGCGCACCTCATCGTGGACTGCGCCAGCCGCCGCAAGGAGAGCCGGGGCCTGCACTACACCCTGGACTACCCCCACACGGACGAGCACCAGGGCACGCGCGACACCATCCTTTCGCGGGAGCTGTGAGAACCCATGTCCCGTCCGCGCCGCATGCTGGATGACCTCCCCGGCCCCTCCGGGCTGGGAGATGAGCAGGACAACGCGCCACGTGGACAGGGCGGGGACGGACCGCCCCCGGGCCCCCAGC
>NZ_RAWF01000619.1:0-468 GCF_003612075.1 Corallococcus sp. CA041A | reverse complement strand
ACTTCGAGGAGAAATGAGTTGCGGGTTCCGTCTTCTCGGGTGAGCGCCGCTTCCCGTTGCGAACGGTGCAACGTCCATCCCCAGGGTAGCGCGCGCCTATCGAGAACACTGGTGTCCGCTCTGATACGCCGCCAGGCCTGGCTGTGGGGCCTTGTCGCGCTTGCAATCGGTGTCCTCATGTGGGCACTGCGGCCGGTGTTGACCCCGTTCCTGCTGGGCGCGCTGATCGCCTACATGTTGCAGCCGGGGGTGGAGTGGCTGGCGCGTCGGGGGTTGCCCCGCTGGATCGCCGCGTTGGTGATGATCCTGTGCTTTGCCGCTATGGCGGCGCTGCTCGTCACGCTGATGTTCGCCGTCGTCCAGACCGAAGGTCCGCAACTCCAGGCGAAAATTCCTGCGCTGCTTGCCACGCTGAATGCCTGGTTGCGGCCGAAGCTGGCTGTTTTCGGGCTTGGCGTCGACCTGGAT
>NZ_RAWF01000618.1:0-470 GCF_003612075.1 Corallococcus sp. CA041A | reverse complement strand
CCTCCATCGTCGACCTGTTGAAGCTGCTGAGCCTGGATAGCAGCCTGCAGTCGCGCAAGGAACTCGCTGGCGAACTCGGCTATAGCGGCGACACGAACGATTCGGCCACCATGAATATCTGGCTGCATCGGCAGGTAATGAACAAGCTGGCGGCAAATGGCGGCAAGGTGCCGGCAGACCTGAAGGACTAATCAATCCGGCTCGAAAGTCCCCTGGCGACAGGGGGCCGTCCATTTTGATGCGACCCGCACCGCGCTTGCGCAGAATCAATGCAAGCGGCTGCACATGACGGAAACGCCGTCAACCTGGCATTCAGGCAACGCATTGAAGCAGGGCAGGCTTTCCTGCCAATTCACTGGAGACATGAAGATGATTAAAACTTTATTGATTGCAATTTCCGCGCTCGCGTTCAGCTCGGTGGCCTTTGCCGCAGCCCATACCGGCGCACCCACCACGCCTCCCTCGAAGGA
>NZ_RAWF01000617.1:0-470 GCF_003612075.1 Corallococcus sp. CA041A | reverse complement strand
GGCGTGTTGCGCCTGCGAAGCATGGCGATGCCGACAACGATCATAGCCACAGCAAACAGCGCCAACAGGCTCCTGCCGTCGAACGCCTTGCCCAAGCTGGAACCCAGGTATGCGCCCGCGATCCCCGCCAGAGCGAAGACCGAGGCACAAGGCCAGCGAACGTTCCCTCTACGGGCATGTATCACCAGATTCGACACCGCATTGACCGCTACTGCCAGGGCGCTGGTGCCGATAGCCACATGCGGATCTCCCACTCCGACCACGTAGAGCATCAGTGGTACCGCCAGGATGGATCCGCCCCCACCGACCACGCCCAGGACGAAGCCGACCAGGACGCCAGACAGGCCGCCCAGAACCAACTGCAGCAGAGATAGCGCTTCCATATGTCAGTCGCCGGACGCCGGGCCTTGCTGCAGCCGTGTTGCGATGGAAGAAAGGTCATAGCCTGCATCCGAAGCAACAGACAGAAC
>NZ_RAWF01000616.1:0-471 GCF_003612075.1 Corallococcus sp. CA041A | reverse complement strand
ACCTTTCTTCGGGCGTTTCAGAATGCTTTCGGGAAGTAACGGTGCCACCGCCTTTTTGAGCAAGTACTTAGTGGTCATGCCATGCACTTTATAAGAACTTGGCTGTGAGAGCGCAAATTCCACCAGCGGAAAGGCAAGGAAGGGGAGGCGGACTTCAAGTGATGCAGCCATTGACGAGCGGTCAGACTTAACCAGCAAGTCGTCGGGCAGGTAGGTGATCATATCTACTTTCATGATCTGCGAGACCACGTCATCGTCCGGCAATTCGGATTTATTCAAGCGAAGTGCATCGGGCAGAATGTCTTCTTCTCTGGTCAATGTAAGCACGTCGCTTTTTACAAGTTGAACTTGCTCCGAAAGGGGAAGCGAGCCCATCCAGTTCAGGTGGCGATCAACCGGTGAGCGATTGGCTGATTCGATGAATTTTTTAGCTTTGTAATCGAAACTCAAGTTGTTCATGGACACTGGAAG
>NZ_RAWF01000615.1:0-472 GCF_003612075.1 Corallococcus sp. CA041A | reverse complement strand
CGTTCACCTTGACGGTGATGTCGCCGGTGCCGAGCACCTTGACGGGCTGGCCCTTGCGGACGGCACCCTTCTCCACCAGCGCCGCGACGTCGACGTCGCCGCCCTCGGGGAACAAGGTGGAGATCTTGTCCAGGTTCACGACCTGGTACTCGACCTTGAACGGGTTCTTGAAGCCTCGGAGCTTGGGCAGACGCATGTGCAGTGGCGTCTGACCACCCTCGAAGCGAGCGGGAACCTGGTAGCGAGCCTTCGTACCCTTGGTACCACGACCCGCGGTCTTGCCCTTGGAGCCCTCACCGCGACCCACACGGGTCTTCGCGGTCTTGGCACCCGGGGCGGGACGCAGGTTGTGGATCTTCAGGGCCGACCCGTTGGCCTTGGTGTCAGGCATTTTCAGTCAACCTCCTCGACGGTCACGAGGTGCGCGACCGCGCGGACCATGCCCCGAAACTCGGGGCGGTCCTCCTTGACG
>NZ_RAWF01000614.1:0-474 GCF_003612075.1 Corallococcus sp. CA041A | reverse complement strand
GCTGTGGCCTGGAAAATTGAGCGTCCATTATCTTTGAGATCTTCGTCCATACGTCTTTTGATGCGCACGAAGCAGCTACGACCTTCAACTCTGTTAGTTCAATGTATAGTATAACTCTGTTCATGTTCCGTGATACTCACCATGCTCCTCAGCACAGGCTGTATAGGTACTCGACATAGCGTCCATTATCGCGGGGTGGAATCTTCTATTCGCTTCCCGCTGTAGTGTAGTAACATCATCATTGAAATCTCTGGCCATGTGAATGAGGCCCTCGGCACGAGACTTTAGCTGGGCCTGGAGTATGTTTATACCAGTAAACGTGCTTTTCTGTTGCAACTGAGCTTTGATGGTAGCATGAAAAGTCCGCAGTAGCCGCTCAGAATTCTTCGTGAACTTGTCCAATGCTTTCGGAATCTTCTTGGTGAAGCTTAGTTCCCAGGTATTGGCAAGCTTTTGCTTCAGTGGGTATATAAG
>NZ_RAWF01000613.1:0-476 GCF_003612075.1 Corallococcus sp. CA041A | reverse complement strand
CGCTGATCCACGGCCACACCCATCGCCCGCAACTGCATCACGAGGCGAGCGGTGAACGCTGGGTTCTTTCCGACTGGGATTTCGATCAGGCACAGCCGCGCGGCAGCTTCCTCAAGTTGCAGGATGGCGCGCTGACGGTCGAGCAAGTGACGGCATAAGCTGTCGTCACCCACCCTTTTCCTACTTGAGCATCCGCTTCAGCTCGCTCGCATCGAACGGATCGTTCGGGGAGTTTTCCAGGTGCGCGCCGAGGCGATCGAGCGCAGAAAGAATCGACTCGATGCGCTCTTGCTGAAGCTCGCTGTGGTCGATCAGCCGTTTGAGCGCCAGCGATACCGGATCGTCCGCGTCGGGCGTGATGCCATACGCGGAAAACTCCTGCTTGAGCGCAGACTGGGCCTCGGTCGCGGCATCGCGCTCGATGATGCGCGCCGGTATGCCAACCGCCGTTGCGCCCGGCGGCACCGGTTTGAGCA
>NZ_RAWF01000612.1:0-477 GCF_003612075.1 Corallococcus sp. CA041A | reverse complement strand
ACCTTGCGCTGCGCCTTTTCGATCTGGCGGCTGACCAGGCGGTCCTCGATGACGTCGTCTTCCTTCATGCCCATCATGCGCATGGCCTTCTGCACCCAGTCGGAGGCGAAGATGCGCATCAGGTTGTCTTCCAGCGACAGATAGAAGCGCGACGAACCGGGGTCGCCCTGACGGCCAGCACGGCCGCGCAACTGGTTGTCGATCCGGCGCGACTCGTGGCGCTCGGTGCCGACGATGTGCAGGCCGCCGGCCGCCTTCACTGCCTCGTGGCGCTTCTGCCATTCGGCCTTGACCGCTGCCTTCTGCTCGTCGGTCGCGTCCTCGCCCAGGGCGTGGATCTCGGCTTCCAGCGAACCACCCAGCACGATGTCGGTACCGCGGCCGGCCATGTTGGTGGCGATGGTCACTGCGCCCGGGCGGCCAGCGTTGGCGACGATGGTCGCTTCGCGGTCATGCTGCTTGGCGTTGAGCACTTCG
>NZ_RAWF01000611.1:0-477 GCF_003612075.1 Corallococcus sp. CA041A | reverse complement strand
GTCTTTTCCAGCGTGGTCCAGATCAGCTTGCGCGCGGTTTCCGTCTGCTGGCGTGTCAGCCCTTCCATGCCGAGGTGGAACACGAGTTGCCTGTGGCTCGGGTCCATGCCGTTGAAGGCAGACGGCCTGCCGTAGCCGGCCGACTCCATCACGTTCAGCAGCGGTGCGGACGCATCGCCTACCAAGCCGGCTTCCAGCAGCTGCGCCCGGTAGTAGGCCATGGCGTCGGCCGATTCACCGGCCAGCCAGGCCAGCTGTATGCCGAACTCGTCATCCTTGGCGGTAGGCGATGGAATGCGTATGGTGGTTTCGCGCGGATGGTCCCATGTGGGCGCCAGTTCGGGCATCATGCGCGGCGCGTTGCCGGAGAGGCGGTCCAGCACATGTTCGGCGATGACCTGCTGCACGCGCACCGGGTCGATGGCGCCGGCGGTCATGAACACTGCCTGCGAGGGGTGATAGTGGCTGGCGTGGAAC
>NZ_RAWF01000610.1:0-478 GCF_003612075.1 Corallococcus sp. CA041A | reverse complement strand
GTTATGGGGGCTCGGAAGCCCGGGTTCAAGCAGTCGACGCAAAAAAAGTTCGTCAAAAGAGTCGGCCAGACGCGTCCAAATGACGCCAATGGCGCCTGAATTAACAGACACCAAGCGCCATGTCTCGAGAATTTAGCCTTAGAAATCAGGGAAAGCAAACGGAAAACCGATGACCCCGCCATATGAAATGGCTCGGCCTTTTTGGTCATCCTCCGTTCGACTGCCCCGCGTCACACGCTCCCGCCGTCGAGCACCGCCCGCGCGGCGCTCAGTCGTTCGATTGGGAGTACGGGTTTTTGTTCGTACGAAATTCGATCCGCAGCGGTGTGCCCTTCAGTTGGAAGGCCTCGCGGAAACGCCCCTCCAAGTAGCGGCGATAGGTCTCGGGAATATTCGACAGCGCATTGCCGTGAATCACCACGATCGGCGGGTTGGAACCTCCCTGGTGCGCGTAGCGCAGCTTGGGGCGTGAAACGCC